>JAUXYG010000110.1 GCA_030694525.1 Legionella sp.
AGTTCAATCCCACCAAATAATGCTTCCGACCAGAGACTGGAATCGCTTAATGTCGAATTCATAAAACACCTTTTTAAAAAATAATAAGGCGAATTTGATCATTATTTCTTCTTATATACAAGATGTGTAGAAGATTCAGGGATAAACCACGGCACGTAGGAAGTAGTTTAGGGTCTTGGATAGACATTATGCTTTGAAAGTCCTCTCTCTAATCGTGGCTAGCCCACTAAATACATTGGAAATAATCTTGCACTGGTCTATTGGCTAGATTTTGGTTTGTATGAGAGATTTCTGGATGCCGTGGATAAACCACGGCACGTATGAAGTAGTTTAGGGTCTTGGATAGAAACTAGACTTTGAAACTGCGCTGGTACAGCCTGAATTATTTCCTACGTGCCGTGGTTTATCCACGGCATCCAGAGATCTCCGTTATAACATAAAAATTGTCAGAGCGAAGAGCGGAGCTTACATAGGTAGAAGGATAACCTCAAAAAAATAACTGAAAATTTAGGTTCACCCTCTCTTTTGATTGATCGACTTAAAATTATTTTATCGAGCCAAAACCAGCTCCTGTTTTAATTTCTGGCTAAGAATATCTTTTTCATCCGCATTTAATGGACGATTATTTTTATTGGTAATGTAAAACATATCTTCTACCCGCTCACCAGCAGTGGCAATTTTGGCATTATGCAAATGGATATCAAAACTTAGAAAAACACGACTAACAGTAGCCAATAAACCCGGGCGATCGTTTGTTACTAAAAATAATTGAGTATGATGATTCAGGGTATCCTCATTATAAGTTATTTCAGTTTCCGCGTTGAAATGGGACATTGCTGTTGAAAGTCGGCGACGAGAAATAGGAGGTGGGGATGCTGTGTCTATTAAATGAGTGCATAAAGCCTGTTGAATCTGCTCTGATCGCTGTTCGTTGAGAAATGCTTGATTGTTTTCATCAAGAATAATGTAAGTATCTAAATCAAACTCATTCTCGCAAGTGGTTATCGAGGCTTCCTGGATTGTCACATGGTTATTGCTTAACACAGAAGTAGTAACGGTGAATCGCTCATCTTTATGAGGCATATAGATGAACACTTCTGTCCCGCCCTGACTATGGTGAGGCATAATCAGAACCAGAGGAAATACATTTGCGGTTAAGATGGCTTTAGTATGGCGTGCTATTACCTCTGGAGATTCATGCAGGAAATATTTCCCTTTAAACTGACTCCATAAATTCTGTACCGCTACAGACGTGAACCCTTCTGAAAGCAGAATTGTAAGTGCATATTGTTTACGCGCTGTAATGAGTGATGTTTCATCCATTAATTCTCGTTCTTTATGGAGCATATGTTTTGCCGCTTTATATAATTCCTTAAGCAAAGAATCTTTCCAGGCATTCCATAAAGTAGGATTGGTACCACATATATCTGCAACAGTGAGCAGATATAAATAATCCAGATAATAGGGTTTGGGCAAAAGCTTACAAAAATATTCAACAGTTTTAGGATCATAAATATCTTTTCGTTGTGCCGTCTGAGACATTATCAAATGATGTCGGACGAGCCAAATTAAAAGATTCTTATCTTCCTGTTCCATTTGATGTTGCACAGCAAACTGTTCTGCTTCTATCGCTCCTAATTCCGAATGGTCTCCTCCTCTGCCTTTTGCAATGTCGTGAAACAGGGCACTTAAATACAAAATTTCTGGTTTATTTAGAGTTCGGATGACTTGGGCGCATAGAGGAAATTGTTCCAAATAGTCATCCTGTTTGAATCGTGAAATGTTACGTATTACAAATAAAGTATGCTGATCTACAGTGTAGGCATGGAATAAATCATATTGCATTTGCCCCGTTACGGAGGCGAAACTATCCAGATAATGAGCCAGCACCCCATATTGATTCATTTTTTGTAGTGCTTTATAGGGATCATTTTTAGTTTTAAGAATATTCATAAAAGTTTGGGTAACTTCGGTTGTCTGCTTTAATTTTTTCCCAATTAAAAAAAGAGATTCTCTTATTAAACGAATTGTGCTCGCTCGAACTCCTTCAATATGGGGAACCCTGGCTAACCATAAGAATAAACTGATTAGCGCTTGCGGACGATTTTGAAAAACCCGTGCATGTCTGACCTCTAAATAATTATTGGAGAGTTGAAATTCATTATCCAGAGGAAGTATTTTCTGTTTTTGATTATGTGCAATCGTTTCATCAAACCATTGCAAAAGCATTTCATTAAGCTCTCTATTTCGTTTAATCACCTTAAAATAATCTTTCATGAATTGCTCTATTGCAAGCGAATGAGACGAATCTTTATATTCCAAAACCTGTGCCAGTTTCATTTGATAATCAAAAGACAATCGATCCTGGGGTTTTCCTGCAATCATGTGTAGTCCAAACCGAACACGCCAAAGAAAATGCTGACAATACATTAATTCTTCATATTCTTTTTCGGTGATAAATCCATAGCTGATTCCATCCGCTAATTTTCTGATATTAAAATGTCGCTTACCAATGCTTAAAAGAATTTGTAAATCGCGTAATCCACCTGGTCCATTTTTTACATTAGGCTCGAGATTATATGCAGTATCCCCGTACTTTCTGTCACGAGTATGTTGTTCTTGTTGTTTGGCTAGAAAATACTCATTGCTTGGCCACATATGAAGAGGATGGGTTTGATAGGACAATTCCTCCATAAGGGTTCCTCGCCCGCAAAGTAGATGCATATCCATTATTGAGGAAATAACACTAATATCCTCTTTAGCTAATTCGGCACATGAATTAACAGTAGTTATTTGATGACTTACCTCTAATCCCACATCCCAACAATCCTGAATAAAGGTCTGGGCTCGTTTAAGCTGGCTTTGGGGTATTTTATCTTCATGTAACAGTAATAAATCAATATCGGAAAAAAGCTGTAATTCTCGTCGGCCATAACTCCCCAGCCCTAAAAGACAAAAATGATTGTCCTCATCTAATTTATTTTTTAAAAATAAAGCGATGAGCTGGTTATCAATAAAATGGGTAAGTTTTCGCGTTAAAGTGGTAATATTGGTATTTTTATCGAAGTCGTTACACAATTCATCCCTGAACTGTTTTATGGTGTTTTTTACGATTTGATTATCGTTCTTCATGTCGCAGCGTCAAAATTTCTACGCCATTATCAGTTACCAGTAATGTATGTTCCCATTGAGCTGACAGACTATGATCTTTAGTGACTACAGTCCATTGATCGGGAAGTAATCGGGTATGGTGTTTTCCCACATTGACCATAGGCTCAATGGTAAAAGTCATCCCTGGCTCTAATTTCATCCCAGTGCCTTTAGTGCCGTAGTGCAAGACTTGAGGATCCTCATGAAAAATTCGTCCTATTCCATGACCGCAGTATTCACGAACTACGGAACAGCGATTTTTTTCGGCGTGTTGTTGAATTGCGTTCCCTATATCTCCTAACTGTACACCCGGTTTGACCATGTCAATACCAATGAACAGACAGTCATGAGCAATTTGGACCACATGTTTGGCTTTCACTGACGGCGTGCCTACCATAAACATTTTACTGGTGTCGCCATGATAATCATCTTTGATAACCGTGATATCAATGTTAATAATGTCCCCATCTTTAAGTGCTTTTTTTCCGGGTATACCGTGACAAACAACATGATTTACTGATGTACAAATGGACTTGGGAAACCCATTATAATTAAGAGGTGCGGGAATCGCTTTCTGTACGTTAACTATGTAATCGTGACAAATTGTATTTAATTCATCAGTGCTAATTCCCGGTTGCACATGAGGACCAATCATCTCAAGCACTTCTCCTGCAAGACGACCAGCCACGCGCATTTTTTCAATTTCATCAGGGGTTTTAATAAGAACAGCCATTATGAATATCCAAAATAAAATGATGTTAGCACATGCCTTTGAAGAGCAACAGTCTTCTTAAATTATAGATTATTTCTTTTGTTAATTGCAGGGAAAAACTTTACGTAGAAGCTATGTTAAGTAGGAGAGGATATTTACCTCTCCTAATTTAGGTCGGTTTATTACTATCACCAATGTGTTGGCGATTTTTACGTTCTTCCTCCCGATCCTGTTTTACTTGTTCTCGTTTTTTTGCGCTTAATTCAGTTTGCTGATACCAAAAAGTTCCACTTCGGGAATGATTTTCTGGATGATACTTTTGAGCGTCAATTCCCTGTACCGCTTTAGGTTCGATTGAAGACGGGTTTTTTCCATTATTACTAGGGGTATATTCTAAAAAATAGTCTAAAGTTGCTGGGGGTTCTTTTGTATAAATAGTAAATTCAGGAAATTCCTTTTTTTTAACCCTTCCTCTGTTATTTTGTAAAAAGTCTTTTACTATTTGTTGCAATTCGATTACTGGTCGCGATTTTCCCGGCTCTAGAAAGTCATTCTCATCGATAAAACAATCCCGTGTTTTCCCGTTTGATGTTATTTTTTTAAAAATCATACCTTGTGGAATTGATATATACATCTCTGCTCCAAAGTTAATTATAAAAGGTTCTTCTATCCTGCTATAAATGATTAATTTAAGAGTTATTTGAATAATATAGTTCAAAATAGTAAATATTAAAACCCGTCAGATTGTTATATAACTACTTGTCCTTTTTTAATTCGGATCATTAAAGAAGAATATTTATCCTTCAGAACATTGGTTTACAACACAATTACTCGCTTTATCGGAATTATTTGTGCAAAACTCCATTGCATTACCTAATGCAACCGAACGTGTAGGTCCCGTGCCATTCCAAATTTCATCTTTTGTATTATGTACTACACATAACCATCCTGCATGTACATTCATACTCAAAGCCACCAAAGTCAGGGGCGCAATAATTTTAATTAAATTCATTCAACTCTCCTAAGCTAAAATGATACTTAATGACTATATTTCGACTATTTGGCATTAAACTTTAAAAGAAATTCACATATCCCTTATATACGGCAACAGATCGGAAAAATCTGCTAATTTCAGTGCATATTTATCTAATTAGTGGTAAACTTGTGCAACTATAAGTACGCATTGATTTAATTTTGATCTTTTCGTATTTAATTTAATTGATTTGAAGGCACGGGAAAAGAATGGAAACAGGTGTAGTAAAACGGTTTAATAAAATTAAAGGGTATGGGTTTATCGCTCCTGATAAGGGTAACGATGAGGTATTTGTCCATTTCTCTCAGGTCCAGACAGAAGGCTACAAAGAGTTAAAAGAGGGGCAGCGTGTCAGTTATATATTAAGCCAGGGGGATCGAGGCGAATTTGCCACGGAAGTAAAAGTTATCAGTTAGTAGTTCTAATGATTCATTAATTATGAGGTTAGGTAATGTTAGATGTAAGAAGCATAAGTATGCAGTTTGGGCCTAAATCTTTATTCCAAAATGTGGACTTAATATTATTGCCTACTCAACGTTATGGAGTCGTTGGAGCCAATGGTACTGGTAAATCGACCTTTTTAAAAATATTGGCGGGTGAAGAGCACGCCTCAAACGGTACTGTTGAAAAAGCTAAAAATCTTAAAATAGGGATCTTAAAGCAGGACCATTTCAGGTATGAAGATGATCGTCTCGTGGATGTGGTTATTCGCGGGAATTCAGTTTTGTGGGATGCTTTAGTTGAAAAAGACCTTTTGTATTCAAAGGAAGAGTTTACCGAGCAAGACGGTTATCGCTTGAGTGAACTAGAAGAAATAGTAATGAATCAAGGGGGTTATGAGGCAGAATCCACCGCTAAAAATTTGTTAATCGGTTTGGGAATCCAGGAAAAATTTCATTATGGACCTTTAAGTGCTTTATCGGGTGGTTATAAACTTCGGGTTTTATTAGCTCAGGTACTATATCAGCAGCCAGATATCATGCTTCTGGATGAGCCCACCAACCATTTAGATATTCTCTCTATTGCATGGTTAGAGGACTTTTTAAAAACCAGTTTTAAAGGGTTACTCATATTTATTTCGCATGATCGCAGTTTTTTGAATAATGTATCTACAAATATTCTTGATATAGATTACGATACAGTTCTTGATTACCCTGGAAACTACGACAAATTCTGTTTTGCAAAAGAAGAGAGATTACGTTTAAAACAAAGTGAGTTAAAAAATCAGGAAAAAAGAATTGACGCATTACAGGGTTTTGTGGATCGCTTTGGTGCCAAAGCAAGCAAGGCAACTCAGGCCGCTTCCCGCCAAAAAATGATTGATCGTATTGAGTTGGTTGAAATCAAAGAATCTAATATTTTTAAACCTTATTTTAATTTTCAACAGAAAAAACCATCCGGGAAATCAGTAGTTAAAGTGGAGCAACTTCATAAGAAATTTGATGAACGAATATTGTTAAGGGATGTATCGTTTACTATTGCCCGAAATGATAAGTGCGCTATTGTTGGTCCAAACGGTATTGGAAAATCCACTTTGTTAAAAATCTTATTAAAAGAGCTTAAGTCTGATCAAGGGGTTTTTGACTGGAGTGATACCGTGAGTATTGGCTACTTTGCTCAGGATTATCGAACTCAACTAGCCCCTGAACAAACGGTGTGGCAATGGATGGAAGATCACATCGCAGCTCCAGCACAAGAAATAAGAAAAATTTTAGGCCAGGTTTTATTTCGCGGCCCGGATGTAGACAAGAAAATAGGCATGCTAAGTGGTGGTGAATCAGCGCGTCTTATTATGGCTAAGCTGATTCTTGAGAAACATAATGTGTTGATTTTTGACGAGCCAACCAACCATTTGGATCTGGAGTCTATTGATGCATTAATAGAAGCCATACAGGTATTCCCAGGCGCAGTTCTTTTCGTAAGTCATAATCGCTATTTTATTGACAGCATTTCAACGCGCGTACTGGTACTCACGGAGCAATATGGAGTGCAAAATTATTTAGGTAATTATAATGATTATCTGGAGCAGTTTGGCACGGATTATTTAGCAACTGCCTGATATTTTATAGAACTTTAACTTGAAATATTCACCCCGACAAGCTATGTATTAGATCTTGTATGTATAACCCAGGGTAAACGCACCTAAATGCGCATCAGTAAATAAATCAAATACCTACGTTCCGCGCTTTATGCGCGGAATCCAAAAAAAACTTTTGTGTGCAAATTTTAGATGCGTTTACTCTAAATATAATTAAGATACTCTATGAAAATCAGGGATGTTTTTGTATTAAATGTTTTTTATATTACTATTTTATGGATTAATCCAGCTTTCAGCCAAAATGTAAATCAATTGGTGCCTCGGATTGTTAAACCTTTCATTACCCAAAATCAGCTGCCCGGAATAGCTATAGCAATTTACTATCAAGAGCAGGATTATTATTTTAATTATGGTTATGCAGACATTCAAAAAAAAATACCGGTGACAAAGGATACTATTTTTGAATTAGCATCGATTACCAAAATTTTTGTAACGACTTTGCTTGCTATTGAGGTGCAGGACGGACGGGTCAAATTGTCAGACTCTGTTGCCCCGTACTTACCTCTGTCAACAAATAGCAGAGAATTGCCCATCAGCAAGGTAACATTAATGCAGCTCGCCACTCATACATCAGGTTTTCCTCGCCAAATGGAGCAATTTGGTGTTGATAAGGGTAATGTAAATGGTTGGTTTACATCAATTAAAAATTGGCAACCAGGCTCTCCAATAGGAACTAATTATAAATATTCGAATATAGGATTTGGTTTTCTTGGATGGATATTGGAACAAATAACCGGTCAAAAATTACCTGAGTTACTATCCAAAAAAATAACTAATCCTTTAGCAATGAATCATACTTTTTTTAAAGTACCGGTCAATTTCTCCGATCAAGAAGCTCAAGGTTATAGGCTCAATCAAAACAGGGCGCCCAAATATGTTGCTGCTAACTTTTTAGGGGGTGGTGCATTACGCTCCTCATCGGCTGATCTTTTAACTTTTGTAAAAGCCAATCTTGGCATTAAAGTAAATCAGGTATCTGATAAGTTATTAAAAGCCATGCAGCAGGTACAACAACCATATTTTAGAGTAAAGCCCGGATTTGTTATGGGTTTAGGGTGGCAAAGAATGAGGCATGGAACAGATTTGGTGATTATCAAAAACGGGGGTAATCAAGGCTTTTCTACTTTTATTGGATTTTCGCCTGAAAACAATTTAGGGGTCGTCATTCTCATTAATCAATCTAAAGCAAAAGCAACATTGTTGGGCAATCGTCTATTAAAAATATTAATAAATAATTTTTGATAGGCACGAGTCTTATTGCAAAGTATTGGATGATCTTTTGACTTTGGTATATGCGGGGTTCTACCAGAACCCCTTATGTTTCAGGATTTTTTCTGATTAACATTTTTCAATTTATTTTTTTGCTCTTCAGTAAGGAGAGTGTATATTTGATGTCTGCTCATTACTCGACTTTTATATACGGCACCTTTTAATTTATTGCGCTGATTTATGAGTAAATCCAGTTTGGCTTCATCTAATTGAGTCGCATGAACGAGAACATCAATTTCCTTATTCAATTCTTTTATTTGATGATACGTGTTTTTTAAAGAGTCATGCGTTTGCACTTTGATTGCTTTGATTTTAGTTTGCTGTTCACCGCTTAAACTGAGTTGATTGTAACTGTTTTTGCTGGTGCAATGGCATTTTTTACCTTCGGAATTAGTAGGGCAGGCGACTGCTGGCTGGCTTGCCGCCAGAGCGAGACTAAACAGGGGTAACCATAAAAATTTAAGTTTCATTACATATCCTCTTTGTTAAACAGGTTTTATTAAAATTGATACGCTTAAACAGATACGCGCTCAGTATAGATCAGAAAGTATAATTAAATACAGAGTATTAAGTTAATTTGATTGCCCAAAGAGCTTCATTATGTTATAAATAACGCGCTTTAAATACACACACGTTTCGACACATACGTTAGGGTCCCTTGTGGGTTTCGTATGGGAAGCGTGGAGGCTTAACCCTGGAGAAAAATATGAATGTAAGTATGCGTGAATTGCTCGAAGCGGGCGCTCATTTTGGTCACAGAACCCGGTTCTGGAATCCAAAAATGGGAGAATATATTTTTGGTTCAAGAAATAAAATCCATATTATAAATCTTGAAAAAACAATGCCTATGTTAAACGATGTAGTTAACTACGTGGGTCGTTTGGCTTCTAATAAGGCTAAAATCCTTTTTGTTGGTACTAAAAGAGCGGCACAAGACAGTATTCGTGAACATGCGAAACGTTGTGGCATGCCTTATGTTGA
>JAUXYG010000130.1 GCA_030694525.1 Legionella sp.
ATCCTCATTAGTTAACGTTTGAACACCAAGATGTTCAAGTTTATAAAGAAACCCAGAGGGTCTATTCACTATTTCAACTAATTGCTTGAAATCATCATCTAAAGACTCTGAGTTTATTCTGCCCAGAAGACAATCGGCCAAATTTTGGCTGATAGATTTTAATTCTTCCGGATCGCTGGGAAAGCTTATCAGATGAGCAATACTTGCTTCGATAAAATCCTGTTGCGCGGGTGATAATGATGTTTTTACATTTGAGTCAGGCATATAAAATTCCTTTTAATTCATTTCAGATAAAACCATGTTGACCTAAATAACTTATATGAAAATTACAGTCTATGTAAACATATAATGATATTTGATTAAAATTTGAAATAAGAAGTTAAAAAGAAAACCAGGAAGGATTTAATTAATGTTCTAATACGCAGGATGCGTATTAGAACATTAAGAAATTACAAGCAAACAATGGATAATACAGCCAGGGTTTCAGCTGACGCAACCGCCGCAGCACTCACATTAGTCGTTGCAACGGAGCTGCCAACATTTTGTCCCGCATCAGCTACTTGGGCCACTGTGGCAATAATACTGGTTGCTGGATTCTCAGCTGCAACTTCCTGAGTTTCAGTTGTTGCTGGCGCACTTGCGCCTTGTTGTGAAGAGCTGGTATCTGCTGATATGGTACCTTCTGCACCGGCTGGGGTACTGATTTGGCCAGCTGCAGGGAATGGTGCGTCAACGATACCTTCAGGGGTAATCAGGAAATTTTTCCCAGGGCCAAATACTCTGCCAGCTGCCTTAACCTTACCCTCCTGAACGGATACATAAGTCTTATTATTTTTAGGTACGTAAACTGAAACTTCAGTACCAAGAATTGCAAGAGCCATTACGGGCGTTTTTAAAGTCTCTTTAACTTTACCCTGAGTTTTAAATTTAAGCTTTCCCGAATTCAACTCTGCTTTAATCTGCGTTTCCTGATTTGGAGTGTACGCTAATATTTTATAATTAGAATTCTCTCCCAGATTGACTAAAGTACCATTGTTATACTTTATATTTACCGCGGCACCACCAGCAGTAATGATGGTATCCCCAGCATTCAATGAAGAGCCCCGAGTAAGCGTGCGCTCCGTACCATTCCTACTGGCGACAACCTTATTTGTAGCAAATAAAACCTTAGCCACTGAATCAGCAAACACATTGCTAACGCCAAATAATAAACAAATCATAATTAATCTTTTCATATCACCTCTGACTTAAATTAATATTAATCCCTGTAACATCGATTAGTGATTAAGGAAGAATTTCAAGATAAAAATATCCTGGCTGTGTATTATCGCCCCGCACCTCAATCAAAGTCGGAGGTTCGTTGCCACTCGCAGTAAATGATAAATTGCCTGAGGCACCTGGCGCCAGGTTGATTGAAGCAGGTGGGTTTGCAAACACAATCCCACTTAAACTTGCCGGAATTATTGCTCTAATATTAGTAGCAGTAATTGAGGAAGATTGATTCGTTATCTGTATTGCGCCAGTAAATCCTGTTCCACTGCTGATGGTTAGGGTGCAATATGCAAACAAAGAGGGATGCGGGCAAGGGCGTATTTGATGCCCTTTTCCAGAGGACAAGCTGATTATAATTTCAGCAGAGTCTGATTGCGCTTTCGCCATTGAAAGAGGTGCAAAAACCACGAGCAAACTCATTGCGCCCGTCAAAACTATTTTTTTAAACAGATTTTTAGCCATTATTCATCCTTGTTAAAAATTCGACTGAAGATTAGTGTACCATTATATTAAAAAAAATATATTGCCTCTATAAACAGGACAGATCAGTGATTATTTTTGATTATGTCTATAGACCCCATCCCAAGGTTGAACAGGAGGCTCTTTTATAAAATTTATGACTCGTTCATAATACAATTTATAAAGATAACAATCAGGATATTGGTGCATCATCCCTGCGAATTGTTTCTCTGCTTCAAACCAGTTTTGCGCATAATACTCTTCCAGCGCGCGTTGATAGCTCTCGACTTCACTAATACGTTCTTGAGATACATCTACCACAATATCCAGAGGTTCGTAGATAGTCAATGCACTTTTACGACCTTTTACGGTTATTTTATCAATCGGTCGCCAGAAAAAATCCTTTTGATTTAAATAGGTTACATCGCTGGTCAAAATATTCACTTGATAAAATTTAGTTAAATCCTGTAAGCGCGAAGCCAAATTAACCGTATCCCCTAACACGGTATAGGCTCGTCTAAACTCAGAGCCCATGTCCCCAACGTTCATTAGGCCGCTCGCTAATCCAATACCAATTGTGACATGAGGAAGATTTTTTTCGCTAAGGTGAGCATTAATTGCTGGTAACTGTTTAAATATAATTAAAGAGCTCAGAATTGCATGATAAGCATGTTGGGTATTCACCGCAGGAGCCCCCCAGAAAGCGACAATCATATCCCCTACATACTTATCCACTGTGCCCCGTTGACTAAAAATTATTTCAGTAATTGGGGTAAAAAAAGTATTTAGTAAATCTTTAACACCCTGGGCATCAAGTTGTTCACTCACTGTGGTGAAATTACGGATGTCGGTGAACTGTGCGGTCATTTCACGCGTTTGTCCTTCCATGCTGAAATTCTCTGGGGAATCTATTAATTCCTTGACGTACTCCTGCGGCACGTATTGTCCAAACAAATCACTGATTCTTTTCTTTTGTCGCTTTTCCATAATATAAGAATAGCTATAACTAACTAGGGCCTGCATAAGAATCAAAATAATTAGCTGGGCCATCGGCACATACAGACTATGATTTATAAATAAATAAATACCCCCTGATACAAGCACACCAAGAGTAATTAACGTAATGATGAATTTACTCATTACATCAACATAAGAAAACACAACCGCAAAAAAGATCCCAAAAAGCAGCAAATAAATAAAACCCTGATAAGAGTCCCACGTATATTCAGTAATGAGTTGTTGGCTCACCATTCCCTGAACCATGTTCGCAACCATCTCCACACCAGGAAATAATTGGGCAACCGGAGTTTGATGAATATCTGCAAGAAGCGCCATAGAGGATCCAACAATAGCAATACTACCCTCCAGCTCTTTGGCATTTACTTTACCTTGTAAAACATTAGCTGCAGAATAATAATCTAAAGTTCCAGATCCACCCCAAAATGGAATGAGAATTTGTCCATGGGGGTTTACTGGGATAAACGTGCCATCCAGTTTAATGCCGAACAGACTACCATCCCGAGTCATTAATTCAATTTGATCAGTGAGTAAATAATTCATAGCAACAGCAAGAGATAAACTGGGATATAGAAACTGACCATATCTGGCTAAAATATAAGCATGACGAATTGTTCCATCATCATCTGGTAAATTCGTCACAAAGCCTGCTTTTTTAGCCGCATCTATAAATGACGTTAAAACACCGTTATATCCTTGAAACGAATAAAAGGGATAGGATGATGCATTAATGGGTTGTCCGTTTTCATTAAGCAATGGAGGGGGTAAGGCCCCAGTTCTCACCTCTGGATTATGATGAAATAAAAATCCTAATACCACATTTTGTTCGAGTAGCGCACGGGAAAATGTTTGATCATTATCCACTTCATGGGCAATTTTATCCAATGTATTCAATAAAGCCGGATTTTTTATATCCGCGCCCAGATTTAATTGATTTAATTTATTTTTTAGACCAGTAGCATAATTAATTTCAGGCTCGGACATGACAATATCCATACCCACACTTACCACACCATATTGTTTGAGTTTATTGACGAGATTTGCCATTTTGTCTCGCGGCCAAGGCCAACGACCTTCCTTTAGAACCGACTCTTCATCGATATTTATGATGACAACCTTGACGCTGCTTTTGTGAGGCCGCCATTGCAAATTGATGATTTGATCGTAGATACGACCATCTAAATGACTAATTATCGGGTAAACTACGGGAGTGCGAAAAAACTCAATAGAAAGAATGATGATTGTGCATAATATGCCCAGGCTAAGCTCAACCCATTTATGATGCTTAAGCCTGGATAAAGAAGGATACGTTCCGCGCATACCTTAAATTAACTAAAATGGTATTCTAAACCAACAATGGTCTGGTTACTTTTATAGTTATTTCCGGCATTGTAGTATTTTTGCTCTAGGCGTAACACCAGTTGCTTATAAAGATAGGTTATCCCTCCGCCTACTCGGTAACCGTTTTGATCCAGATTCAGTTGTGGTAAAGAACCATTGAACAGAGGAGTAAGAAGTGGACGACTGTTTGAGAAACCCGCAACCTGAATTAAACCGCCATTTATAAATGGGATAAATTGTGGTGTTAATTGGTAAGCAAGCTCAGCTCCCTCAAAAACATAGGTTGCTTTATTAGTTAATGGGGCAATAAGTTGAGCCGTCTGTAATGCGGGTAGATTCAGGTTATATCGTCCTGCATTGATACGACTATATAAAACGCCCAGATTTGCCCGTAACATCCATTTATCCCAGGAGGTCTTATAAAATCCATTTAAGCTGCCAAACCAGTTGGTGGTGCGATGGCTAGTATACCCCATGACCTGATTTACCCGATTAGGGAAGAATAGCGTTTGAGAAGCAATTTTATTTTGACCGTATCCATACCCCAGATCAATATCGAAATTTGGTGTAAACGATTTGCGAACGTGTCCAAAAAGGGTATTGTTACGAATGGATTGAGTTGAGTAATTATCTGATTCAGGAGCCAGGAAAAATTGAGAGTTGACATCGCTGTCCACTTTAAATACATAAAGTCCAGCCATGATACTGGGGGTTAAAATAATATGGTCAGCCCCTACTGAATACACATTGGAATGCCCTTGGAAGCGATTAAAGTTACCGCCTTCTGTAGAATCAAAATCAAAATCTATATAGCTGTAAAGGAATTCTGGCATGATTTGTTTTAAAGTACTCTTTTGAGGTGCTACGCTTTCGCCTTCTTTGGTCAATTCGGTTGAGGGCGTAGTTCCTGCATGAGCTATGAATCCATTTAAGGTGAAACAGAGCAGGAGTGTTATTGATTGTATTTTCATAAACTCAACTTCCTTATTTAAAAATCATGGTGGCCAGGATTTATTTAGGCTTAATAAAAATTATTAATCATAATCATAAAATGCGTTTTATTACAATATTTTAGTTACTCTTGACGTAATATAGTTCTTGACGTTTTCTACAGCTGCGTCACAATAAAGTCAGACTCCTGAATTTTATAAAATGTTAACTCAGGAGATATTTCTATAGCTGATGGGGTGATTTATGGATACTACCAAGTCTGGATTAAAACTGTTTGTGCTTGATACGAATATTCTCATGCACGATCCCAGTGCTATTTATCATTTTGACGAACATGATATTTACTTGCCAATGGTAGTACTTGAAGAATTGGACAGCCATAAAACAGGGACGTCTGAAGTGGCTCGTAACGTCCGGCAGACCAATAGAATGCTGGTGGAACTCATGAGTAACGCCTCTCATGAACAAATCGTTTCAGGACTGCAAATCCCAACATACATTAACTCTACTAATGGACCAGCTAGCGGCCGATTATTTTTTCAAACAGATGACTTTAACCAAATAGTGCCATCGACCCTCCCAGGACATAAAGTAGATAACACGATTCTTGCTACCGCTTTAGGACTACAAAAAAAATACGCCGGTCAAAAGCAAGTGGTAATCATTTCCAAAGACATCAACCTTCGAATCAAAGCAGGTATACTTGGCATTTTAGCGGAAGACTATTACAACGACCAGGTTTTAGATGACGTTAACCTCTTACATCGTGGTTTGCACATATTGGATAATGACTTTTGGGATACGCACGCCAAAGACATGAGCTCCTGGCAGGAAAGTGGAAAGACCTTCTATCAAGTCACAGGACCGTTAGTTAATCAATGGAACCATAATGATTGCATCAGTACGGAAAATAATGAATTTCAGGCCATAGTAAAAAAGCTCAATGGGGATAATGCAGTAGTGCAACTGGTAAGGGATTATACTCAAGCCAAACATTCAGTCTGGGGGATTACTGCTCGCAACAGAGAACAAAATTTCTCCCTAAATCTGCTACTTGATCCTGATATTGATTTCGTCACCTTACAAGGATCAGCGGGTACCGGTAAAACATTACTTACCATAGCTGCAGGCTTAACCCAGGTTATGGATCAAAATCGTTATAATGAAATTTTGATGACGCGCGTCACCATTCCAGTTGGTGAAGACATTGGATTTTTACCAGGAACCGAAGAAGAGAAAATGACTCCTTGGATGGGTGCCTTAATGGATAATCTGGAGGTTCTGCATGGCTCCCAAGTGGGTGGGAGTTTTGGACGAAGTGCGACTCAGGATTTATTACAGAACAAAATTAAAATTCGCTCGTTAAACTTTATGCGCGGACGTACTTTTTTAAACCGTTACATCATCATTGATGAAGCTCAAAATCTGACCTCCAAGCAAATTAAAACATTGGTAACTCGCGCAGGGCCTGGCAGTAAAATAATTTGTCTGGGTGATATCAAACAAATTGACACACCTTACCTAACCGAAACCACCTCGGGTTTAACCTTTGCAGTAGACCGATTTAAGGACTGGGAGCATAGCGCGCATATGACTTTAACTCGTGGAGAGCGCTCAAGACTTGCATTTTATGCTGCTGAGCATTTATAGTACGCGTTTTACGAGGATAAAAAATGACCGAGCAAGCGATCACCTTTGATGACGTTCTAATGGTACCTTCATACAACCACCACGAGTCTAGACGCGTGGTGGAAACAACCAGCATGGACAGATTAGGAAAATTGACTTTAAATTTGCCGGTAATCAGCTCTAACATGGACACCATTACTGAAAGCCCCATGGCCAATTTTATGAGCAGTAAAGGTGCCATGGGCGCGTTACATCGTTTTATGTCCATCGAAGAAAACATAGAAGAATTTAAAAAATGTACGGGTATAGTTTTCGTGTCGGTAGGATGTACTGATGCGGAGTTGCAAAGAGCTGAAGCACTACGTGATGCCGGTGCGACCTATTTTTGTGTGGATGTGGCTCATGCTCATGCCAAATATGTCGGAAAAACATTAAAAAATCTGCGTAAAATGCTTGCTGACCGCTGCATTATGGCGGGAAATGTCGCTACCTATGCCGGAGCTGATTACCTAGCCTCTTGCGGTGCCGATATTATTAAAGCAGGTATTGGTGGCGGATCGGTTTGCAGTACTCGGATCAAGACTGGCTTTGGTGTACCCATGCTTACCTGCATCCAGGATTGTTCGCGAACTGATCGCTCAATCGTTGCAGACGGTGGTATAAAAACTTCCGGTGATATCGTTAAAGCTTTAGCTTTTGGTGCAGACTTCGTAATGATTGGTGGCATGCTGGCCGGTACTGCTCCTACACCCGGAGATATCATTCAAAAACCAGATGGCAGCAAAATCAAACAATACCGAGGGATGGCATCGCGCGAAGCACAGGAAGAGTTTCTCGGACAAATGCACGAATGGAAAACAGCCGAAGGAGTATCCGCTGAAGTCCCTTATAAAGATAACGCAGACGCCATTATTGCCGATATTGTAGGCGGGTTAAGGTCGGGTTTGACTTATGCAGGCGCAGATACCATTAGTGAATTACAACGAAAACTTAATTATATGACTGTCACTCAGGCAGGACGCATTGAAAGTTTACCTCATAAATTGCTGGAACGATAAGCGTTACGCAAGGATTACATCGGTGTAAATTCCCCGCCAGGTTGTGCGTTATTCGCAGGTTCGTTAGGTGCCGGCGCTGGTGGGTTATTTTGCTTTTGGGCTGTTGCATCATAGGAAGACGTATTACTCTGCGCTAAATTATCACTAGGCGAAACCGGCAGGTTGGGAAAAGGCGATAATTGGCTCACCATACTCGCGCTTGGCCCACCGGCATCTGCCATGGATTTTGGTCCAGGGTTATCCGATGCAGGTGAGTCATTAGCTGGAGACTTACTCGCAGTGTCTATTGCCTGAGCGTTCACATTTGAGTAATCATCAATTGGATTGGCAGGACCTGCAGGGCTTGTATTATTCATATCTGCCGGTGATGAACTACTTCCCACAGCAGCTGGTTCTGCTGGGCTTGGGGCATTGCCTGCTGGGTCTGTCGGTGTGTCCACCTTATTCGACTCATTGTTGTCTGATGCAGGTGACGGGGTTGGTGCATTATCAACCGCCGGAGATGCATCCATCGCATTAGCTCCATTTTCTGGGGATTGACTGAATTCAGCTGAGGGATCTGCAGGACCCGCAACATTTTCTATTGGATTAGCCGGAGGGGGTGCTTGATTGACGTCACTATTGGCGGACGCGGGAGGTGCGCTTTCAGTATTAGCACTTGCAGGAGATTGACTTGCTGCAGCGGGTTCATCAGCTGGAATTGCTGCATTTTCTGCTGGATTAACCGGAGGGGGGCCCTGATTGACATCATTATTAGCGGAAGCGGGAGGTGTGCTTTCTTCATTAGCACTTGCGGGAGATTGACTTGTTGCAGCGGGCGCATCAGCGGGATTTGCTGTATCTCCTACCGGATTAACAGGATTATTCCCCTCATTGGAGGGATTACTGTTTAATTGAGGGTTCTCCTGCGGCGGAGTATTTTGATCTGCAGGAGAAGCTTGATTTGTATTATCAGAACCACCAAATCTGCTCTGAATTGCATTAAAACCCATAGTACCAAGTTGCTTGATTAAATTGGTGAATGATTGATTAATCGATTTTACCATTTCACTAAGCTGTTCTATATATTCATCCATAGCCTTTTGTTTATTCTTTTGCTCCTGCTCTTCCTGAGGACTTGCTGAGGGCTTGGGCTGAGGAGGAGCTGGAGTGGCAGCAGTTGGGGTAGGAGTATCCGCTTGTGGCCCTAAATTCGGCTCCGGTTCAGGAGTTGGAGCAGCAACATTAGCATTAGCATTTGAGGGATTAAGAGGATTATTGGCCGGTATTGCCGGGTTCTTATTAATATCGGGTGGATTACTGGACATGGGCGTGCCTTTATATACGTTCTATTATTTTAAAGATAGCACAGCGTCAAATGATTGATGGGCAGAACAATAAAAACCAATGAGACAACATGAATTAGAAACTCAAAAAATCTTCCTATCATATTATTAATAAGCTATATTTAAAAACGGATTATGGGTGGAATTAGCATGAATAAAGATGATTTTCGCTATATGCTGCGTGGCAAACAACTTAATGCTTTAACCAATAAAGATTTAACTTTGCTTCATCCTGTAACAAAGCAACAGGAAGCTAAGGATAAAGCCTTATTAGTGCTGCATGGTTTCTCATCAACACCAGCAGTGTATCGTTTTCTTATTCCACAAATAAAACATTATGACGCCATCATTTGCCCTGCTTTACCGGGGCATGCTGAGAGTATTAATGCATTTTCAATGGCGACTGCTGCCGATTGGTTTCAGGCTACCAGCGATGTGTGCGCTTCACTTACCAAAACCTATGAAAAGGTAGATGTACTGGGATTATCATTAGGTGGACTTTTAGCCTGCGAACTCAGTAAAAAATTTACTCTGAACCATCTGTACCTGCTTGCCCCAGCTTTAAAGATCCGCATGAACGCAGCTTTTCTATTGCAGCTGGCAAAAGTCCTTAAATTATGTGGCTTTGTGCAAATGCGTAATGCGGCAGGCGATCTCATGACGGATGAGCATGCTGAAATTGCATACCGAAGGTTACCGCTCACCACAATTATTGAAATGTTACAACTAGCGCAACACTATCAATGGATTGCCCCATCTTGTCCTGTTGATTTATTTTTAGGAAGAAATGATCATGTGGTAAACGTCGAAGCAGTAGAGCAGCTTTTTTCCCCTCTACCCAATGCAACAATTCATTGGCTGGAACACTCAGCTCATGTGCTGCCATTGGATAAGGATTTAAAATCAATCATTCAATGCATTAACAAAGGTTAAATTGTTTCAGATAAGAGATTTAGTAAAATCGAATTAACATATAAATTATCGATTTACTAATGATTAAATACGATCCTCAGAACCAGTAGTCTCAATTCTATACCAAGATACAACACATTATATGTGTGACCTCTGGATGCCTAAACTGTAAATACAAAAAACACTCAGTCAATGCTAAGTACGTTTTCCAAATTTTTATGGAAATTGTTTGTTATATCGTGTGAAATCCTGCAAGTCGTATTGATCCCATTCACGCATGTTTAACACCGAGCCATCATAAGCCATGAAATCAGCACGGGTGTTCGGGATGTTATAATAATAGATGTCACTCGCGTCGGTTGACATGGTGCTTTGATGATTTAGAGTTGAGATTTCAGCTACTGATCGATCATGAGTTTTAACAAAACTGCGCTGGGCTCGGAGATATCTGCCTTTAAATTGAGCATAGCCCCACAATTCTACATCCAACCGATTCACCACACCCGCTAGTTTAATCCTGGAATGATTTTTAGCTCTTATAGTCAAATTCTCACTTTTAATCCAATACAAACTCAGCCAACCGTCACCATCTACATGAAGTTTGGCAAGATTTACCTGGCCCGTTAGTTGAAGCTTGGGGCTTCCTTTTAAAGTAACCTGTAGATAGCGACTAGTAATGCCACTAATCTGAGTTAATCCATTTCCTGCCACCATCAACGTATGAAGTCCTAAAGAACCACCTAATCGAGTGGTGCCTTCATTTGCCAAAAACAAATCCAGATAACTGGAATGGAGTCTATCACCCGTTACTGTACCGGCACCCTCATATTGAAAGCGGTTGAGAAACCGACCGCGGATTTCAGCGTGAACCGCACCATGCTGCGGGTAACCATTACCTAAATTTATATATAAGGTACTTTGAGTCACTACGGTTTTAACCTGCTCCAAATCTCTTGGATCACCGGTCAAAACGAGCTCGGGCTTCTTGTAGCCAGTGTGTAAACTAACATTCACTCGCCCTTTGATATCAATCTGATTAAACATACCTACAGCTCTGTGCTGCTTCATACTACTTTTTGATTGTTTTAATACGGGTTCGGACACCTG
>JAUXYG010000140.1 GCA_030694525.1 Legionella sp.
ATCCTACGGTGCTGAGGATGGTCTGGTAAATATCAATTGGACTCCGCCCGCATTTTCTGATGGTCAGGAAAGTATAAGTGGCATTAGTTTTAATAATATTCCCGATGGATCGCGCCTGTTAATTAATGGCACTTTTATCACTGCAATTGGAGACACCTCGGTCACTTTAACTGCAGCTCAAGTACAACAATTACTTAATGGTGCCACTCTTCAATTAAAAGCTCCTGAAGATTCTGATGTTGATATTAATTTAAATTCCATTGTCACAGTGAGTCAATCCGATGTCGATGGAACAGGAATCGTTACCAAAGACATCACCGGTAACTTGCATCTTGATATTCGAGCAGTTGTTGAGCCCGATGCCAATCTTCAGGTTATCTCTCAAGAGGATGGCTCGGTAATTACTTCCTTGTCTGCAATAAATGGTTCTGTTATTGATTTATCAACTGGAGCAAATTCGCAGGCACAAGTAACATTCCAGGATTTAGATCCCTCCAGTGTGGAAACCATTAAAGTAATGGTGATATCAGGTTTGGGAAGTCAATTTGTGGTGGTTGGTGGTATTTATGATGGCGTTGGAAATTGGATAGTTCCCGAATCGGGATTAGATAATCTGCAAATTATTTCCAAGCATGGATACAATGGCACCTTAAATATTACCATCCATACTCAGGTTCAGGATATGGGAGATAATAACGAGGGTGATGTTAGCGTTTTAGCTACTCGCCAAACCAGTTTGTCTTTAACCTTTACAGGCTCCGGTGGTGGTCCCGGTGATCCAATCACGGAAGCTGGGGTCATTTCAATTAATGATACAGTAATTATTGGCCAGGAAGACATTCCGGTTACCTTTGGCGCTCAATTAGCTGGAATGCTCACATTAACTGGTGGTACTCCAGATGATGTGTATGCATTAATCATTGAAGGCCCGCTACCCGAAGGATTCAGTTTGACCGGCAGTGGAGTGGTTTATGATTTCGTTCATGATCGCTACATCATTTCCGCAACTTCTGATGGCATGGGGGGCTTAACGGTAGGACAGGTCTTTTTAGAAACTCCCGAAGATTATTCCGGAACATTACCTTTTGATGTCAATTGGGTCGCAACAAACATGGAAAGCGGTGATATTAATCAAGGTGCCGCTCCCGTATCGATTCCGGTAGACATTACTCCCATCGTAGATATTCCTCCTGCGGTGACGTTACAAGTTGTTCAAACTGAAGGTTTGGATGCTGACAAGCAACCTGTTGGTTCGGGTAATGAGGTCACGTATCCCAATGTGGCTTATGAAGATGGTCTTATTACCTTAGATTTAAATGTAATCTCTGCAGATAATGATGGAAGCGAACAAATTAGCAGCGTTTTAGTTAAGGTTGATCCAGCAGTTGGTGTGATTACTGATGCTAATGGCGTTCCTTTTGCGGTGGATGCCAATGGTTTTGTCAGCATACCGGTTGCTGATATTGACAGTATCAAATTAAAACCAGTTAATGATTACAGTGGCCCGGTACATGTTATTGTGCAAGTAGGATTAGTTGATAGTGCGGTGGATAGTAATGGTAATACCATTACCGATACGGATTCTTATACTAAAGATTTAACGTTTAACATTTTACCAATTAATGATCCGGTCACTTATACCAATGCCAATAATTTCGTTTTTACCGGTAATGAAGACGTAAGCGGTGGGGTTGCATTCAGCGGCTTAAGTGTTCATACCAATGATTCAGATGGATCCGAAAAAATTGTTTCTCTGGTGATTAGTGGTGTCCCAGATGGATTCTTGATTGGTTCTGCGCAAAATATGGGTAATGGAGAATGGAAGGTTACGGTAAATAATAGTAACTTTGATTTATCCAATATTAAATTAATACCTCCTGATGATTTTAGCGGAACAGTCAATTTGCAAGTCACCGCCTATACAAAAGAGGCATTGGCCGCCTTGCCTACAGTGGCTGGCACGCAAGCATTCAGTGTGGTGGTAAACCCGGTCAGTGATGTGGTTGATATTATTGGTGCCGGTGCCGCATCCAACCTGAGTGGTATTGAGAATGGATCAATCAGTGTAGCGCTTAATATCCAGGCGCGTGATGACACAGACACTTATACGGGCACAAGCCCCAATGTGAGTGAGAATGTTCCAGAGACATTATTATTAACAATTAAAGGAGTTCCCAATACAGCGGAAATTGAATTACCAGCAGGTGTCGATGGTAGTTTGGTCAGTAAAATATTTGATACCAATACGAACACCTGGACTTGGGTATTCACGGTTAATGAGTCTCAGCTTACCAATATTGTATTCCTTCCTGGTGATTCGAATGGTGCGATTGAGTTAATCGTTCAGGCACAGGCAGTCGATGGGAATGCAGTACCGGGACCAGTGAAAGAAATAATAGTTGATGTCGATGTAACTGCCGTCAATGATGCTCCAGTAAACATTATTCCTGCCTCATTTAATACCAGTGAAGATCAGCCCATAGTTTTAAATGGTATTCAAATTAGTGATATTGATGCTCGTGAAATTAATGGTGCCATGACAGTAACTCTTGAAGTCGCGCACGGTAATTTGACACTGGGAACAAGCCCTGGGGTTACTCTAAGTGGAAATGGTACCGGTTTAGTGGTTGTTACCGGATCAATAGACGCAATTAATGCATTATTGGCATCTGGAGTTGGGTATCAGGGCGCGTTGAACTTCAATGGTCAGGACTCATTAAAAATGACCACTAATGATAATGGCAACTCTGGAGGCCCGGCACTTACAGCAGAAACAATTGTTCCAATATCAGTAGTTGCTGTTAACGATGCACCGGTTAATACTATTGCGCCATCTTATAATGCAATTGAAGATCAAGCTCTTGTATTAACGGGTATACAGGTAAGTGATGTGGATGCGCTGGAAACCAATGGGGTGATGACAGTAACTCTTGAGGTTCTCCATGGTAATCTGAATATAGGAACCAATCCACAGGTATCCATAAGTGGTAATAATAGCTCTGTTCTTACTCTGAGTGGTACCTTAAATGCAATTAACAGCTTATTGGCTACTGGGGTAAGTTATCAGGGCGATTTGAATTATAATGGTCAAGATTCCCTGAAAATGACCACCAATGATGGTGGTAACTCCGGCGGTGCCGCTTTATCTACTGAATCTATTGCATTAATTGAGGTTGCTGCGGTCAATGATGCACCGGTGAATACGGTGCCTGTATTGCCAATTGACGCCAGTGAGGATCAGGCATTGATATTAACCAATATTCAGGTCAATGATGTCGATGCAGCAGAGTCTAATGGATTGATAACGGTCACTTTTGATGTACAACACGGATCATTAAGTCTATTGGGCAATCCGGCCGGCGTGAGTGTTACGAACAACAATAGCTCGAATCTGATTTTAGTCGGAACGCAAGCGGCAATTAATTCAGCTTTGGCCTCAGGGTTAAGTTATCAAGCGGATGCCGATTTTCATGGCACTGACTCATTAACCATGACCACTAATGATAATGGTAATTCCGGTGGTCCTTCATTGATTGATATTGATGTAGCACAAATTGTAATCGCTCCTCGTGCTGATACTCCGGAACTGACCCTGTTTTCTCAATCTATGGTTGCCGCATTGGGGGCTCTCATTCCGTTACAGATTGCAGCGGATGTAATTAATCCGGTTCCGAATGAAGTTTCAGTTAAAATTGATGGTTTAGGAAATGCCGTTATTGTGGATAACGAAGGCAATGCATTAGGTAACTCTTTAGGTAATGGCTCATGGGAATTAAGTTCAGACCAACTATCCAATGTGTATTTACAAAATCTGGAAGAGGGAGAGCATACTATCGTAGTGACTGCTGTATCAGATGTTAATGACGGTCAACCACAAGAATCAGTACCTCAAAATATAAATGTCAATGTCGTTGATGCAACCCAAAATGATTTGGAGGGTGGGGGCACAAATGATCACATAATCGGCTCCGAATTAAACGATGTGTTGATTGGCATCTTTGGGGATGATCTTCTCGAGGGTAAGGGTGGTGATGATATTTTAATTGGTGGAGAGGGTAATGATGTACTGATTGGTGGCCGTGGTAATGATACGTTAACCGGTGGAGAGGGAAGTGATGTATTTAAATGGGAAGCGGAAGATCATGGGACTTTAGGGCTTCCCGAGGTGGATATTGTCACTGACTTTAATCCTCAGGAAGACAAGCTTGATTTAAGTAATTTACTGCAAGGCGAGCACAACGGAAATTATGAAAATTACCTCCACTTCGAATATGACGCCAATGGTAATTACACGACTATTTCGATTAGCACCAATGGTGGGTTTAATGGAAGTGAAACGGCTCCCGCGGAAGTATTGAGCAAATCAGATCAGCTTATCGTGGTTAATGGGGTGGATTTTGTTGGAGCCGCAGCAACACAGGCTGACATTATAAATAATTTGGTTGCGCTGCAACAAATAGTTGCCGATGCATAAGTATTAAGAGTTCAGGCAGTTATATTTTCATTATATAGAATTCATATTTGCAAGAAACCCTTTCCCAATGATATGGACATTGTGGGGTCAACTCAGAAAACGGAAATCTCCTGTTAGGTTAATATGCTCCCAACCAAGCGGTGATAAGTACTGTAATAGTTCATTGTCCACGACATATCCATTAGAAGAAATTGGGATACCATATTACGATTGATAGCAACCATCATGCTTAGAAAACACCGAGCATTAACGATTTTGAAAAGGCTCAGTGCATATGACAATCAACATCCATTGGAAGAAGCCATCAAAGAATTTGGTCTAGTTATCAAATCTATCTTTATTGTGAAATACATTGATGGTGTCACCTTGCGACAAACGATTGAAAAACAATTAATAAAGGTGAATTAGCTAATAAATTCGCATCTGCCGTTTCATTTGTAGGTGATGGTATCACTGAAGCCTATCGAGAGGATCAAGAATATCAGCTATGTACAATGGCATGCCACAAATTATCAACTGAAAGAAGACGAATTACTGACCATGACCAGTCAAAGCGAATGGTGGTTGATGGTTCTTGTGGCCTTGTTCACTGAGGGCAGATCAAGGGAATGTTAAGACCCCTATAGTGATAACAGATGTTGCAGACAAGAATTGAGTACGCTTGTCTACAGATTGGAAAATTCGACATTAAATAGATATTTGTATCGATAATGCAGGGATTTGCTAAATGGCCATCAAGTACAAATTAATTGTTAGAGCGAACCAAATTCCCTGGTGGGGACTTAAAAATATGGCCGCTTAAAATTAAGCATATGTAACATGAATAAATTAAGTATTATAAATTCAGTGAGTTACCGATTACTTTACAAATAGTACACATTTTATATCTTGAAAAGTAAATTTATTCTTTGACGTCCAAGAACAATCATGATTCAATGTGCAATTTAATTTTACATAGAACATCGATAGGTCCACCCAGTCATGGAAATTATAAGGAGCAAAGATTATGGGAACATTTAGAAGGCAAGGCATCGAAATTTCATTAAACGACACAACGAAGCCTCTTATAGAGAAATTTATAGAAGTTTTAAAGGAGCATAAACTTTATGACTCCATGATAGCGCCAACTGGACAAAAGGATCGAAAAGGACTTTGGTCTATTGTTGTTACAATTGAATATTTGCTGGATAAACCGCTTGACGCTACTACTTATACTTTATTACCCCTTGAAGTGCAAATGGATGATCATGTTCAACTCTTTATGGAAGAATATATTGAATATTGGAATGATGTTCTGGATAAAGATAACGTTTCAATAGAGGACAGACAAGCCACTCGAACTGCAAAGCCACTGATTACCATCAAAGAAATATTTGTCCGCGCCTGTGCCGATGCCCTTGGCCAAGACATGACTGGGGCGCATGATGGCGAAGTAATTGTTGACGCTATGAAATCATTTGTTGAGAAAATAGGCAAATTACAGGAAAAACTAAAAATAGGGCTTTTTTTAAAAGAACATACGAACACGATGCTCGCATTAAAGACTACGCATCCTCATCAGCTTGTAAAGATACAAAACCTGGTTAGAAGTGTGAAATTGCTACACTTAAACAAATCTACATTATTAAATGCATCCAATCTCATTAAGAAAATTGAAATTAATACTATGCGATTGATTTTGGCTGAATTATCTGAACTTGAATCAATTGATGAGTTATCAAAACTTTTTGATGGTGAATATGTAAAAAGAGGGGTTAAGCAATTAGAAAATAAATTAATAGAGAAAAATCTCAGTTTAAAAAAAGAATTCAATGAGTTCCCTTTAGATAAATCTCAAAGCATTACGCAATATATAGAAAAACTCAATTTAAACATTATAACAAGACAAGAGCTTGTTTTGGATACGATTAAAAGTGAAGAAAAACCTTCTCGCTTGAGAAGTGACTTATCCAAAAAAGAGAATGTACAACAACTTTATGAGTTATTAAACGATACCTATTACATCTTAGAGATGATGGCAGGTGCAAATCTATTTAATGTTTTGACGAGTTGGATTGGCATTGTCACTGGCTGTATTAAAATGGACGGGTATGCAGAATTGTTTGATATCCATGCTAGCCAAGTGTTACAAATATTGAAAATTGATGGCAATCAGTTGAAAACCAGGGGCGGTGTGACTACTGGAATAATTGAATTTAATTTTACGGATGGAGTAGATTTATCAAATGATTGTAAAAACATAGCCAAAGAGTTGCGAAATTTACAATCCCGTGAAATTATTACTTCAATAATTAAATCGATTGAACACACGATTAATTTAATTGTAAATTTACAAAAGCAATCACCCGTAAAGTTTCAAAAAGTAACCGTTATTAATGTTGACCTCTGTGCTAATTTTTTGCAAGCAATAAAAAAAGAAGCATTACCCAGACCAATTGACTCGATAGACAATGTAAATAAAAGCAATAACCATCAGGCCCTATCCTCTTCATTATCATCGTTACCTGCACCGAGCTCATCGCCTTCTCAAATTGAACATGCTCGAGCATCCGAAGCAAGTTCCAATTCTTCAACGAACTATCCGAGTGCATCTTTTGATAACCGTAGTAGTTCATTAACCAATGAAACAAATATTTTTATGGAAGAAAACTTTCTTCAGCTGTTGCAAGAGCAAATACCAAGGGATGCTAGCTTGGTTCAAAAAAATACGAATGATGAAACAAGCAATTTTTACTCGTGTTTTATAGACGCTTACCAGCAAACTGGATATGCAAAAAAACTTAACCTAGATGTAGTTAAAGCACAACAACTTTGTAATAATTATATAAATAAAAATCCAAAAGATATGGACAGATGGCGCGAGCAATACAAAAAATCACAAATCAATATATCTAAGGATCATGTCCATCATCCCTTAATTGCAGGTCGCATTTTATGTAAAATAATTAATCAAAAAAGTAAAAAAAAGTCATTTGAATTGAAGGTGGTTCTTTTTGATAATTTTAAAACCTCCAAGCTTGCTACTATTGCCTGCAGTATAAGAGGAAGCAATTGTGATATAAAAGATTATAAACTTGATAAATTGCAACTTAACAAGTTTAATGTTTGTCTTCTGCATGCCAATCAAAATCACTATTATATCATGAAAAGTTCAGCTAATAGTTACAGTTCAATCAACAACATAAATCACTTATCGAATGCAGATTATGATTATGATTTAACTAACTCTGGCAGAGATTCCATTGATTACAGTAGCATGGCTACAGAATCAGAAAGCTTACGGGAAGTTAAAGAGGTTGTGAGTAACCCGACTCAAAATATAATCCCCCCCATATTTTTCCAGCCAGATACAAAAACAACCCCAGCCAAAGTAGCTACTTCTGCTGGGCAAAACAAATCGGTTCCATCATCCTCTGTCTCGGCAAATCAACAGCTGCCCCAGCTGTACTCCAAAACCCATGAAATTGCTGAGGTTTCTCCTTTAGTCGCTTTAGTAGCTGCTATTATTGATAAAAATGATATCGTCTTATTCCGTGCCCTTTTTAATTCTAATTCACGTGTCTCCAAACAACATTTTGAAAACTTATTGAACACTTTGCCGGATAGCTATGCGGCTCATTTACGACAGCTGAGCCAGAAGCTAACCGATAAAGATTGCGATCTCTTACAACTCAACGATAAGCATAAAGAGCAAATTTTTGAATGCACCTTAACGGCTCATAATCCTTGGGCTATTAAGATTTTACTCAACACAGAAGTATTTACTGACACCACTAAACGGTACGTGCGCGATAAAATCTTGGTTCAAGAGATATTGGATGAAATAGCCGCTTTAGTGTTACCGCCTTCTTTTACTGAAAAACCGATTTTAGCGGCGGTATTAAAAGCGGTAGTTGATTACGAAAAAAACATCATGCCACAACGCAACTGGTCTAAGAAAAATGAGGTGATGACAAACCGCAAGAATTTCATTGCTTTATTTAAAAGTGAGCATGAAAAAGCAAGCCGTACCGGTATGCTCAGACATTTATTTACCCTGATTCAACTACATACGGATTACGATAAAAATTATAATGGTGAAACCCGCGGATTTCGCGGTAGAAGTGAATTGTATGATGCTTTACGTTCGATTATTTTGCCTTACTTTAAAACAGCCGAAGGGAAAGTAGATGAAGCGATTGAGCAGCTGGCTAATCAATTACGGGAGTCTAGTTTCTCCTCCATGAGGCAGGGTAAGTTCATCCTGCAGTATAATCCTGAACAGCAAATGCGCATTGATAGCTATAAGCAGCAATCAGAACACGCAAATGCGAAGCTAAACCAAGCGAATGATGAACGTAAAAAAGAGCAAGAAGAAAAAAGAAAAGAGAATCAGGAATTAATAAAAGAACGCGATAAAATGAAAAAAGAATGCGAAGCAAAAGATAAGATCATCGATAAATTATCTAATCAATTGAACGCCATTATAGAGAAACTGGAGCAGTTAGAAGGAAAGAAAAAGAACTCAAAACCGCAAGGAAATGAACCGCGCCCCTGAAAGAAAAAGGATACATTTTAAATGAGTTCAGGTTTTATTAAGGTTACTTTGATAAAATGGCTTAATTAGTTCCTGGTTTATTAGCAGAGGAGTGGAACCGTGTCTTCGGAAGAAAAAGCGCGCTGGAGCGCGGCTTACAAGGAGCAACAACAGCAGCACTGCAATGCTGTGGGTGCCGAGCTGAAACAGGCGCGCATAAATTTAGAAAGGACGCTGACAGAGGAATCG
>JAUXYG010000070.1 GCA_030694525.1 Legionella sp.
GCGATTCAGTGCCCATTTAAAAGTTAATAAAACATCTAATATGTTACAGCCTGTCGAAACACATTATGCTCCCTTATTAGAGTGGAGCATCTTGTATTATAATAAAACAGTAAGTTACCTGGAAACATGGGAAATTACACTTATAGCGAATATCATTGGATTAAAAAATGAACCCTATAGTACTGATACATCCATCATTGATGTACATTTAAACTGGCTAAAAGAAAATTCCGGTCTATTTGACCAATTTCAAGAAATGATTAAAAGACAAAATGGATTTCTCAATTTATTTGCTTATGTATTGAAATACGATTACTTAACAACTTTTAATTATACTCCTGAAACACTACTGGAAATGGCAAACCGTGAAGATGGATTTAATGCTCTCATTCATATGGAAAAAGTATTAAACGAGGCATTAAACCTGTTTAGCAAAGAACAAATTGCTGACCTTATTCAATTCACCCAGTCAAATTATGAGTTATACACTTTATTAGAAATACACTCTTCGCTGAAAAGACTTGGGTTTACTAATGAAGCAATGATAGATATCGCACTACACAAAGAGGGAAAAGTATTTCTCGGATTAATAAAAGATAATTTATCTCTTTTTACCCAGTGGACTTTATTACCCGAACAGATTTTATATTTAGTTGCCTCTCCTGACTTTGAAGATCAGATTCGCCCCCTGAAAGTAAGAAAATCTACTATAAAGATTTCAGAATTTAAAGAAATTTTAAATTCTAAAATGAAACAAATACAGGAACTTACTCGGATAACCCCCGATTTAAAATCTGGAACAACCAATTCACCTCTTTATAATTATTATAAAAAAGACGAACTGGACAGACTATTCCAATTTAAAGAAGGTAATATTACTTTCACAAAATTAGAAGAGCACTTGGATTTTATTAATTTTTTTCATTTTAATAAAGCACAATTACTTAAAGAAATAAGTCAGGATTATGGCTATAACGTTTTTGCATCATTGAAGGTCACAATACAGTTGTTAAATAATTTGGGCTTAAATAACGACCAGATCGCAGTAATAAACTTACATCAAATTCAGTTAAATGCACTGGAATCTATTCTAAAAATGTCCCGGTATTTTCCTGAATTACGATTTACCTTCGATGAATTTATTAAATTAGTAAGTAGAGCTAACGCACCCATGTTTATGGAAAAAATAATAGTAAATATTAATGCCATTAAAGACTTGAATATTGGACCGAACCTTATACTCAGTCTAATGGATACATACCATCATAACAGCTTTGAACTTTTTGAAGCACTCACCCTGCATTATGGCTTTTTTAAATCGCAATACCTGAATCCAGAGTCAATTATTGAGCTATTAATACAACCCAATAGAGAGATGATTATTGCAGAAAAGAGTACACCTAAACCTCCTCAGATCACGTACAATCCTAATTTCTTTAATCCGTACGCACAACCTGTGGAACAAAGGCAGAATATTCAAAATGATAATCCTTCGCCATTAAGGCTGAATTAAATAGGATTCTCTGCAAACTTGTTTCGCTCCACCGCATTACGGAGGGAGCGAAACTTAAATTGAAGACAACGAAACACTATGCTTTTCCCGCTCTATTATCGATTTTTCAAGTTGTAATATTCTTTCCTTCAACTCGATAATATGATCTTCAACTGAATACTCTTTGATCTCTTTAAACAAGGAAAACATTTTATAGCCCTTTAATGGATCACCCTCGTTATAAACATTTGTCTTTAAAAAAACAGATAACTTTTCATACATCATTTTTTCTTCATCTTCATCAGGCTCGTTATTTTCCTTAAGATTTAATGACGTTGTCAGTGATTGAAAAAAAATACTTCTTGATGGTGAAAGTAACATTTTATATTTAACATTATTCTTTATTTGTTGGTGAATATGATAGCTTAGGGCGGTAAGTATGATTGATTTTTCTTTAACATCAAGCGATGAGACATCAATAAGAGTCATGGTTTTTAATAAAATATTTACTTGCATCCTCCGTTCAGAAGGAAGTTTATTAATATAAGGTTCCAATTGACTTAAATTGTTATATTGTACTTTTGAATCTACATGATGTCGAAGTAGAGTATAGATACTTTCAAAAATATTAATTCTTAATTTAATATAAGGTTGCCATTCATAGGCCATGATTTTATCTCCATTTTTATTGGCAACTGGTAACAAGCTAAAGCACAGATGCCAAATATCTATCAAATATCACGCTTATCATATAACGACAAAATTACTATGCATATTGCTTTTTCTTTGTTTTTCAATGTACTTTAAAGTAATTACATATTCCAAATGCCCCTATGATAAAATTATGCACTTATTTATTACTCTTGATTCACGTCATTGGTTATGCAGCTGAAAACCATCCTAAACTCATTGTTCAAATTGTTATTGATCAACTGCGCGGTGATTTAATTGAGGCTCATAGAAACCAATTTAGTAAGGGCGGTTTCAACTATATGTTATCGCATAGTATTAATTATAATAACGCCCATCACCCACACGCCAATACCACAACGTGTGCCGGTCATGCAGCTATAGCTACAGGCAGTTATCCTTCATTGAACGGCATTGTAAATAATGAGTGGTATGATAGGAACACAAAAAGAATTATCTATTGTATAGAGGATTTAAATAGCGTCATCATTCCCACAAACCATACTCGATATACTCCTCCTGGTCGCTCTCCGCGCAATCTGACTACGTCAACAATCAGTGATGAAATGATACTTGCCCAAAAAGGAAAAGCGTTTTCAGTTTCCTTTAAAGACAGAGCGGCAATTACCCTTGCAGGACACGCTGGTAAAGCATTCTGGTTTGATACAATGAATGGAGGGTTTGTTACCAGTAATTTTTATTATGATCAATACCCTCAATGGGTAAAGGACTGGAACAATAACTATCACCCTAAAGATTTTTTATGGACTTTGAGCCGTGACTTAAATACATATCAAAACAAAGGCAATCCCGTGATTACCCAAATCTACCCCCATTTTAGTCAATCTTTTCCACATCAGATTAAACAGGCTCCCTCTCAAGAATATTTTGTTTTTTTAACCAGAACCCCTAAAGCGGATCAACTTACTGGTGATTTTGCAGAACAACTGCTAAGTAAAGAACAATTAGGAAAATCGCCTGATAAGACCGATTATTTAGCTATCAGTTTTTCCGCTGTGGATTCCATAGGGCATCAGTTTGGACCAAACAGTCTTGAAGCAGAAGATAATCTCCTCGTTCTTGATAAAACATTAGATCATTTAATGACTATAATTAATCAGCAAGTCGGACTTGAAAATACTCTCATAATACTTACTGCGGACCATGGTGCTCCCGATAGCCCCCCTTATTTAAAAGCTCATGGAATAGCTGAAATGGCCCCCATGGATATTGCTACAGCAACAAACACTATTCACGCGGAATTAAACAAGCGCTTTAAGCTACCAAAAGAAACACTCATGGCCATAGCGCTACCTTATGTTTATCTCGACCATAAAATTATTAGGGATCATCACCTTGAATTAACTGAGGTCAATGAATTTTTGGCCCAAATATTAACCAATGAGCCTGGAGTCTTTAAAGCTTATCCACTGCCAAGTAATTTGGAAAAAACCTGGCTAAGCGCAAAAGTGACTCGCATGGCCTATCCGTTCCGGGCAGGTGACATTTATTTGGTGCCTCCGCCCTATCAGGCAAGAAGAACAGAGAATGACGACCGCATTGAACATGGAAGTCCATGGCAATATGACAGTTATGTGCCGTTATTATTTGTTCATCCCCGTTTTAAAACCCAGTTAATTCCTCGCGAGGTTTATACTACAGATATAGCCACTACTCTCGCTACTTTAGTGATGATAAAGCCCCCTTCAGGATCAGTAGGGAACCCTTTAACCGAAATGTTGAATGGCTGGCACCATTTATCGTTAAATGAACACCTTTAAATAATAGTTCCTATTCAAGTAATCCTTATTAGGTACTTTATTAGATTGAATTTGACGCAGAAAAGCTTTACTATTTGCTCAAAATTTCTTACGACATTATTATGACTAAACCTGCAATAATTATAGGGATTTCCGGACCCTCTGCCTCCGGAAAAAGTCTGTTGGCAAATACCATAGTTAGTGAATTAGGCTCAGAGCAAGTAGTCGTTATTTCTGAAGACGCCTATTATAAAGATAATGGCCACATGCCTTTTGCAGAAAGAGAAAAAATTAATTACGACCATCCCGATTCCTTTGATCATGCCCTGCTCTGCGATCATCTCCGTGAACTTCGAATGGGAAAATCTGTAGAGATTCCTATTTATTCACACTCCAAACATCTGCGTCTTCCAGAAACACGAAAAATTGGTCAACACGCCATCATTGTGTTAGAAGGTATTTTATTATTTAGTGACAAAGCGTTACGGGAAATAATGGATATTCGAATATTTATGTCCACTCCCTTAGACGTATGTCTCACCCGTCGTTTAAAAAGGGATGTGGTTGAAAGACACCGGACATTTGAATCTGTGGTGCATCAATATGAAACTACGGTGAGGCCAATGTATCTACAATTTATTGAGCCATCGAGTCGTTATGCGGATATTATTGTTCCCCGAGGTGGTGAAAATCGGATTGCAATTGAGATGATTCAAGCCAAAATGCGAGAGTTGTTGGCAACTCACACAACTAATGAGTAAGTAAGGAGATCACTGTGGGATTTTTATCTGGAAAAAAAGCGTTGATAATCGGCTTGGCAAGTAACCGATCCATTGCCTACGGGATTGCTAAAGCATTCCATGATCAGGGTGCTGAACTGGCTTTTACCTATCAGGGAGAAAAATTAAAATCACGTGTTGAAACAATGGCTGCAGAATTTAATTCAACCCTTACTTTCCCATGTGACGTCGCATCTGACGAAGAAATAAATTCTCTATTTAAAAACCTGGGAAACCATTGGAATAAACTCGACATTCTTGTTCATTCCGTCGCATACGCTCCAGCAGATCAAATAAGTGGTGATTTTATTGAACGCTCAAACAGAGAAGGATTTAGAATTGCTCATGATATCAGTGCTTACAGCTTAGTAGGACTGGCTCAAGCAGCCTTACCGATGATGAAAGACACCAATGGCTCCCTCCTCACATTAAGTTATTATGGGGCGGAAAAAGCAGTCCCTAACTACAATGTGATGGGTATAGCTAAAGCAAGCCTTGAAGCTTCAGTCCGTTATCTTGCGGCAAGCCTTGGACCTAGAGGGATAAGGATAAATGCAATATCTGCAGGCCCCATTAAAACACTGGCAGCAGCAGGTATTAAGGACTTTCGTAAAATCCAGGCCGCTTATGCAAATATTACCCCGCTACATAGAAACGTAACAACTGAAGAAGTTGGCAATACTGCAGCATTCCTGTGCTCTGATTTGGCTTCTGGCATCACTGGAGAAATAGTCCACGTGGACGCGGGATATCATGCCGTATCTGGTATGAGTGAACTCGTTTAACAGATTTTACTTCTTTTTAATAATATGGCGATGCTATCTGGCATTGCCGCGACTCAACCAGGATTCTTCCGCCACATGCTGTTATTAATGGTCATTGCGAGGAGCAGCGCGACGAAGCATCCCAGTACGATCTAATAAGATTCACTTCTGCTAAACTACTCTCCCCGATTATAAATTTCAAAATCTTCTGAGAAACTCTCAGGGTTCAACTTTGGCATCAAGAGCTCTTCATAACAGAGCTCTTGAGTAACAATCAACTTCTAAAATTTAACTCTGAATCCAGAAATTATTAATAGAACATAACAAAAAGCTACGCTCAATAACGATAAGAGTCCGCCTTATAAGGCCCCTCTTTCTTAACTCCAATGTATTTGGCCTGCTCCATAGTCAATGACGTTAACTTGGCACCAATCCTGTCTAAATGTAAGCGGGCAACTTTTTCATCTAACGCCTTGGGCAATATATACACCTGGTTACTGTATTTATTATTATTTTGAAATAATTCAATCTGAGCCAGTACCTGATTAGTAAATGATGTTGACATCACAAAACTTGGATGACCTGTGGCACAACCTAAATTTACCAGACGCCCTTCGGCTAAAAGAATAATCCGTTTACCATCGGGAAAAATAACGTGATCGACTTGAGGTTTTATATTTTCCCATTGGAATTGGCGCAAACTTTCAATGTCAATTTCGGAATCGAAATGACCAATATTACATAAAATAGCCTGATTACGCATACGCTTTATATGATCCAGAGTGACCACATGAAGATTTCCGGTCGCAGTCACTACTATATCTAATTGTTCTGCCACATCATCAAGAGTAACTACCCGATATCCTTCCATTGCAGCCTGAAGTGCACAAATTGGATCTATTTCGGCTATTAAAACGGTAGCTCCCTGACCTCTAAGGGCTTGAGCACACCCTTTACCCACATCCCCATAACCAATTATAAGAGCTACTTTGCCCGCTATCATAACGTCAGTAGCGCGTTTAAGACCGTCTAATAAAGATTCACGACATCCATAAAGATTATCAAATTTTGATTTGGTAACTGAATCATTCACATTAATGGCTGGCATTTTTAAGCTGCCCAATTTTGCCATTTCATACAAACGTGCAACACCAGTGGTTGTTTCTTCTGAAACGCCTTTTATTGAGGAAAGTAATTGAGGGTATTTCTGATGAATAATAAGAGTTAAATCACCTCCATCATCCAAAAGAATATTTGGTGTCCAGCCTTTGGGACCGTTAATGGTTTGTTCAACACACCACCAATATTCATCTTCTGATTCACCCTTCCAGGCAAAAACTGGAATGCCTGCAGCTGCCATAGCTGCAGCTGCATGATCTTGAGTAGAAAAAATATTGCAGGATGACCAGCGCACATCAGCACCGAGTTCCAATAAAGTCTCTATAAGCACCGCAGTCTGAATGGTCATATGCAAACAGCCTGCAATGCGTGCACCTTTTAGTGGTTTTGAAGCGCGAAACTCGTCACGTAATGCCATTAATCCCGGCATTTCTGTTTCGGCAATGGCAATTTCCTTTCGTCCCCAATCCGCTAATGATATATCCGCTACTTTATAGTCCTCAACGGCTTGCACATTTAATCCTTTAGTATTCACCTGGTGCATAATAATATCCTTATAAGGCGCTGTTAATTTAAATTACAATGCTTTCTTTAATTCAGAAACTTTATCCAAGCGCTCCCAGGGAAGATTATCTCTACCATAATGACCGTAGGTAGCAGTCTGGCGGTATATAGGGCGCAATAAATCATGATGATCAATAATACCTTGTGGCGTTAAATCAAAATGAGTATGGATCAAATCAATAATATCGCTATTTTTTAAGTGACCGGTACCAAAAGTTTCGACAAAAATCGAAGTGGGTTCAGCAATTCCAATGGCATAGGAAATCTGAATCTCACATTTGTCAGCAAGACCTGCAGCCACCAGATTTTTAGCCACATGTCGTGCAGCATAAGCCCCTGAACGGTCTACTTTAGATGGGTCCTTACCAGAAAAACAACCACCACCATGGCGAGCCATACCGCCGTAAGTATCAACAATGATTTTACGACCGGTTAAACCACAATCCCCTAATGGACCACCTATAACAAATCGACCTGTAGGATTAATAAAATAGCGGGTTTTCTCGGTGAGCCATTGTGCCGGCAAAATATCTTTAATAATTTGTTCTTTAATTTCCCGTGTCAATTCTTCATAGGATACGTCTGGAGCATGTTGGGTTGAAAAGACCACTGTATCTACTTCAACGGGCATGCCATTTTCATATTTTAACGTCAACTGACATTTGGCATCAGGACGCAGCCATGGCAGAGCCCCCGACTTTCGCATCTGAGCCTGTTTTTCCATTAAACGATGGGAATAAGCTATTGGCGCAGGCATTAATACATCCGTTTCACGACTCGCGTAACCAAACATTAACCCTTGATCCCCTGCTCCCATAATTTTAGTCTGCTGATTATCAACCCCCAGGGCTATATCCGGGGATTGCTTGCCAATTGCAGATAGAACGGCGCAAGATTCCCAATCAAATCCCATTGCAGAACTGTTATATCCTATGTCTTTAATGACATGTCTGGTAATATCCTCAACATCCACCCAAGCTTTAGTTGTAATTTCACCGCCAACAATTACCATTCCCGTCTTGACAAATACTTCACAAGCAACTCTGGCAGCAGGATCCTGAGCCAGGATAGCATCTAATATCGCATCCGAAATTTGGTCAGCTATTTTATCTGGATGTCCCTCAGAAACGGATTCAGAGGTAAAAACATAGCATTCATTCATTACAATCCCTCTTGTATATTCGTATTACACTATTAAAATTTTGGCTATACTAGCGCATTAATGTCATAAATTCATTAAAAATAATCCCTATATCATGGGGACCTGGACTGGCTTCCGGATGTCCTTGAAATCCAAAAGCGGGCTTTATTCGATGCTTTATACCCTGTAAGCTATTATCAAATAGAGAACGATGGGTTACCTCCAAACACTCAGGCAAACTTGACTCATCGACCGCAAAACCATGATTCTGGCTGGTGATATACACTTGTTTCTTGCCAGAGGTCTCTATAACTGGATGATTCGCTCCATGATGTCCAAATTTCATCTTAATGGTTTTACCACCACATGCTAATGCCAATATCTGGAAACCCAGACAAATTCCAAATACAGGTATATTATGGACTAAAAATTCCTGAGTTGCTTTAATGGCATAATCACAGGCCTGCGGATCTCCTGGCCCATTGGATAATAAGATTCCGTCAGGATTCATGGCTAAAACCTCATCAGCCGAAGTTTGAGCGGGTACGAGGGTCAAATGACAGCCTTTATCGCGTAAAATGCGCAAAATACTATGTTTTACTCCAAAGTCATAGGCGACCACATGGAGTTGTTGCGGTTGAGAAGGCTCACCCCATTGGCCTAATCCCTCATGCCAACGCTCAATAGTTTGTCTTGAGACTTCCAATGCCAAATCGACTCCGTTCAACCCTGAAAATGATTGAGCCTTATTCAAAGCTATTTCAGGATAGAGAGTGTCAGTGCTAATGCATGCGCCTATTGCCCCGAACTCTCGAAGCTTTAAGGTTAACGATCGGGTATCAATTCCGGAGATAGCGATGACATTATTTTTTTTTAACCATTCAGGGAGGGATTGTTCTGCCCGATAATTGCTGGGCGAGGTAACACAATCTCGCATGACTAAACCTGCGGCCCATACTTTACTGGACTCCATGTCGTCACTATTGCACCCCGTATTTCCAACATGAGCTGAAGTTAACGTTATAATTTGACGTGCATAAGAAGGGTCGGTTAGCATTTCCTGATAACCGGTCATAGAGGTATTAAAGACAAGTTCTCCGACACAGTTACCCACAGCTCCCATTGAGATACCCTCGTAAACTGTCCCATCAGCTAATACTAAAATCGCAGGTTTATTACTCATGAAAAATCTCTAATATGGATCGCTGTTAAATCCGGTTAACGAGAGCCAATGTGCACAACCATTGTACACATTGGTAAAACGACTCATTGTAACGTACTTAAATCAAAATTTCATGTCTTCGAAAAATTTTTTCACCCCATCAAACCATGAGGACGATTTGGGTGAATGGTTTGTTTTAGCATTTTCCAAAGATTCCTGGAGCTTGGTTAACATCTCTTTTTGTTCCCGAGACAAATTAACCGGAGTTTCAACGACTACTTTGCACAACAAATCACCTTGAGCATAACCCCTGACTGATTTCATCCCTTTACTGCGCAAGCGAAATACTTTACCGGTTTGTGTTTCTGCAGGAATCTTAAGCGTAACTCTTCCTTCGAGCGTTGGCACTTCAATAGAACCACCTAAGGCAGACACAACAAAACTTATCGGCACTTCACAGTGTAAGTCATTATCATGACGTTCAAAAATTGAGTGGGTTTTAACATTAATTTGTACGTATAAATCCCCTGGGCCACCACCATGAGCCCCAGCCTCTCCCTCACCACCCAGGCGTACGCGATCGCCATTATCGACACCTGCAGGGATTTTAACAGTAAGTTTTTTACTTTCCCTGATTCGTCCCTGCCCATGACAGCTGGTGCACGGATCGGTAATAATATGTCCTTCACCATGACAACTTGGACAGGTCTGCTGAATGGAGAAAAAACCTTGCTGAATTCGTACCTGGCCAATACCATTACATGTTTCACAAGTCTTAGGAGTAGTCCCTTTTTTTGCGCCACTACCATCACAGGTAGTACAGCTGCCATGGCGAGGAACGGTAATTTCAATTTCTTTGCCTAAAGCAGCTTCCTCTAAAGTCAGCTGTACATTAAATTGTAAATCTGCCCCTCGCTGGCCTCGTGATTGTCTTCCCTGGCCACGTCCGCCAGAAAAAATATTTTCAAAAATATCTTCAAATACATCACCAAAACCGCCAAAGCCACCACCAAACCCTCCGCCCATAGATGAATCGACTCCAGCATGGCCAAATTGATCATATGCAGCACGTTTTTGTTTGTCAGAGAGAATCGCATAAGCTTTTTGAATTTCTTTAAATTTTTCTTCAGCTGAAGCATTGTCAGGATTACGGTCAGGGTGGTATTTCATCGCTAATTTGCGATATGCCTTTTTAATCTCAGTATCATCTGCATTTCGACTAACTTCTAAAAGTTCATAATAATCCCGCTGTTCCATAACTACTCACAATTTTAAAATAATATGCCAATGAATTAACAATTAATACGTTAATTGATGGCAAAACACTCACGAGGCACACGATTGCCCCGACCCATATTTAATCGATAAAATCGATTTTGATTCAGATACAGCTTGGCTGCGTGAAACCAAAAAAAGAGCTCATCCTTTTTTTGGCTGCAAGCAGCCAGCATATCTACACAAATAACTCGAGAAACAAAAGTTATTTTTTATCGTCTTTCACTTCTTCAAATTCGGCATCAACCACACCCTCATCAGCAGGTTTAGTAGCCTCTTGAGATGGTGCATCACCTTGTGGAGCCTGACCTTCCTGAGATTTTTTAGCATAAACTCGTTCTGCCATTTTTGCAGAGGCGTCGGTTAACACTTTCAATTTCTCTTCTATATGAGCCTTATCTGTTCCCTGAACTGCTTCTTTTAATTCTGATATTGCTGATTCAATTCCTTTCTTCTCGTCTTCTGATAACTCATCAGCCAAATCTTTTAAGGATTTTTCGCTGCTATGAATTAATCCATCAGCCTGATTACGAAGCTCAGCCATTTCTTTAAACTTTTTGTCTTCTTCTGCGTGTGACTGCGCATCTTTTACCATCGCATCGACTTCTTCATCGCTTAAACCACTTGATGCTTTAATAACAATGGATTGCGCTTTACCGGTTGCTTTATCTTTAGCAGAAACGTTAAGTATACCATTAGCGTCTATATCAAAGGTAACTTCAATTTGTGGCACACCACGAGGCGCTGCAGGAATATCACCCAAATCAAAACGACCCAGAGATTTATTTGCAGAAGCCTGCTCCCTCTCCCCTTGTAACACATGCACTGTTACTGCAGTTTGATTGTCATCTGCTGTCGAAAATACCTGATTCGCTTTAGTTGGAATTGTGGTATTTTTTTCAATTAATTTGGTCATAACACCACCCATGGTTTCAATTCCCAAAGATAATGGTGTGACGTCTAACAACAATATGTCTTTTACATCTCCAGATAATACAGCTGCCTGGATTGCAGCACCCACTGCTACCGCCTCATCCGGGTTAACATCTTTACGTGGTTCTTTACCAAAAAACTCTTCTACAGTTTTTTGTACTAAAGGCATACGAGTTTGTCCGCCTACCAGTATCACATCATTAATTTGCGATACAGTTAAACCGGCATCTTTTAATGCAATTTTGCAAGGCTCAATAGTACGCTCAACCAGTTTTTCAACTAAAGATTCCAGTTTGGCACGAGTTAATTTGATATTTAAATGTTTAGGTCCAGATGCATCAGCAGTAATGTATGGAAGATTTACATCTGTCTGTTGCGCTGAAGATAATTCAATTTTTGCTTTCTCAGCAGCTTCTTTCAAACGTTGCAAAGCCAGAGGATCATTATGCAAATCGATTCCTGAGTCTTTTTTAAATTCAGCAGCCAGGTAATCAATAAGAGCCAGGTCAAAATCTTCCCCACCCAGGAATGTATCACCATTAGTAGCTAAAACTTCAAATTGATGTTCCCCATCTACTTCAGCAATCTCAATGATTGAAATATCGAAAGTACCGCCACCAAGGTCATAAACAGCAATGATGGAATCACCCCGTTTTTTATCCATACCATAAGCAAGAGCTGCTGCGGTTGGCTCGTTAATAATTCGTTTTACATCAAGGCCCGCGATACGTCCGGCATCTTTAGTTGCCTGTCTTTGGGAATCGTTAAAATAAGCAGGTACAGTAATAACCGCTTCCTTAACTTCTTCACCCAAATAATCTTCGGCGGTTTTTTTCATTTTACGTAACACTTCAGCAGAAATTTGTGGTGGAGCCTTGTCCTGATCTTTGACACGAACCCAGGCATCGCCATTGTCTGCTTTTATGATTTTATAAGGTACCATTTTTATATCTTTTTGAACCACAGCATCATCAAACTTGCGGCCAATCAACCGTTTAATAGCAAACAGGGTTTTCTCAGGATTGGTTACAGACTGACGTTTGGCGGATTGCCCTACCAATACTTCATTGTCATCCGTAAATGCCACGATTGAAGGTGTGGTACGGTGTCCTTCGTGATTTTCGATTACTTTAGGCGCATTACCTTCCATAACCGCAACACATGAGTTAGTTGTTCCTAAGTCTATTCCTATTATTTTAGCCATTCTATTTTTGCTCCAAATGATTATTTTTTTATGCAATATTTGTGATATGGGGTGTTTTAAGCCAATTTCAAGCCAATATCATAAAAAAAGCATGTAATGTAACAAATTGCTTTGAATAACAGTGATTTATTATTCGCCCGACTTATTTTTGGACACGATTACTCGAGCTGGACGAATAACCCGATCGTTTAATTTATATCCTTTTTGGAAAACCGCAGTAACAGTATTCGGGGGAGTTCCTGGGGATTCCTGGATGGACATCGCTTCATGTTGTTGCGGATCAAAAGTAGCACCAACCGGGTCAATTTGTTCCACATCAAATTTTTGCATGACATCGGTAAACAACTTCATAGTTAACTTTAAACCTTCCTGCATAGAGGCATCTTTCGCCATTTGCAAAGCCTGCTCCAGACTATCAATTACTGGCAGCAAAGCAGAAACCAGTTTTTCCATCCCATACTTATGAGCATTTGCAACTTCGCGCTCCATTCTTCGCCGAACATTGTCTAACTCAGCCACAGCTCGAACCGACTTTTCCCAATTCTCATGCGCCTTTTGTTCCGCAAGGGTCAATTGCTCTTCTAAAGCTACATAGCTTGGATGATCTAAAGCATGATCACTTCGAACCTCTTCATTCTCAATCTCTTCATCATCCATGAGTTCTTCTTCATTTATTTGATGTTCTTCCTTAAACTTATTCCAATCTTTATCTTGTTTACTCATTAATTGCTCCTCTCTAACCAGACCTTACAGATGGGGTTATCATTATAAATTTCAACCCTTTTTGAGAATTTAAATATAGATCAATTACCTGGAATTGTATAAAACATTTTCTGATGCTCAAATTAAATTACCAAGAGTACGGCTCTCTTATAGAATTTGCAGGAAATTAAATATTACAGACAATATATCCCAGGAGCAGAAAAAATACTTTATATCTAAAACAAGGGAAATAATCAGTACAAAGGAAGAATTAAAGCATTTTGCATCATAATAATTTAATGGTTTTTATAGTCACTTCATTGCATTATGAAACGAAACAAGTATTAGAAGTATAAGCAACCATGAAATTATTATTGCTGCATGATGGTGCAACTGTTTGCTGTTTATTTTATAAAAATGAGGGGATAAGATTTGATTCCAGTTCCTTCATAGTCATTTCTGGATTTTGTCGCAGGGTACGCAGACCATCCTTAGATAAAATGCCTCTTAAAGTGTTCTCATCAGAGATTTCGCAAATTAATATCGGAGTTAAAAGCTTTTCTTTTAAAAGATGTAATCCATACTCATTTGAGAATAATAATGCTCTGTGTGGAAAATTTTGTATTATTAATAACTCTTCTATGGTTAACACATTCTCACGTAAAAATTCAAGTCCGTATTTATTTAAAATTTCTACAAAAGAATCATCTAGTAATTTCTCTTCTAACGCTTGAATACCTTCACTTTTTGAAAGTAAAGCTACCCTGACTTCAGGTCTCATTTCTTTTAAATTTTGTATAGTGATTAATCCTACCTTTAAAGCAAAAATCTCCAAATGTGAAATAGTGTCCTGAAGATTCATTGCGACTAAAGCTTTTTTGTCCACTTCTGACAATAATTCGATCGCATCATTTGTAGAGGATGCACTAACAAACTTCTTCTCAATAATATCTAAAGGATATTTATACTTAAAAGTTAAGAACTGCCATATTTTAGGTAAATTACTTATTCTAATTTTAAAGTCTTTTTTACTCTCAGCACCAAAAGTAAGTTTGATTGCTTTTTCGGAGTGCTCCTTAAACTCTTTTGATGTGGCGCTGGCTTTCAAGATTTGGTGGGTTGGCAAAAATGAAAAAATGGTATAGCGAATTTCTTTAGGTAAATCAGACATCTTTTACTTTACAGCTAATATAAAGAACCAATTGTATATAAATATATATAATTTGTCAAACTTTTATTCAAAAAATTTAAAATACTGCATTAAACGCATAATTTATAAGCAATTAAGAGATATATTGTGCGATTTAAGATAATCCTACTTGCAGGACAGGGTCATTTATTCCATAATTAAATCTTAAAAACCACCCGAGCTGAATATGCAAGAATGGTCTCTCACATCCTGGCAACACCTTTCGTACTTGCAATCAGCACACTATGCCGATCATGAGCAATTAAACAAAGTAGTCGATCAATTGGCGCAGCTTCCTCCTTTGGTTACCAGTGGCGAGGTAAATCGCTTAAAGAGTGAAATTGCTCGTGCTGGCCGTGGTGAAGCGTTTATTCTGCAAGGTGGAGACTGTGCGGAGTCATTCAATGACTGTCGCTCGGATGTGATCAGTAATAAACTAAAAATCATTCTTCAAATGAGTCTTATTTTATTATATGGTTTACGCAAACCAATAATTCGCGTAGGCCGAATTGCAGGTCAATATGCAAAGCCACGCTCATCTGATTTTGAAACGATTAATAATGTCACCCTCCCAAGCTACCGAGGGGATATTGTTAACTCACCCGAATTTACTAAAACATCCAGAGAACCTAATCCTAAATTGTTACTTCAGGCTTACAGCTGCTCCGCTATGACATTAAATTTTATTCGGGCATTACTTGATGGAGGTTTTGCTGATCTGCATAATTCTCAGCGATGGGATTTAAGTTTTGTGGCGCATTCCGCTCGAAGGAAAGAATATCAACAAATCGTTGAATCTATAGAGGATGCCCTTGATTTTCTCAAGGCAATTGATGGAATTAGTTCAAGCAATTTAAACAAGGTTGATTTTTACACCTCCCATGAAGCCCTTCATCTTCATTATGAGCAGGCCTTGACCCGAAAATTAAAAGATGGAAAATGGTATAATTTATCGACACACTTGCCATGGATAGGTATGCGTACAGCTCAAATTGATAGCGCACACCTGGAGTTCCTTAGAGGCGTCCAAAACCCGATTGGAATTAAAATTGGCCATGAAGCAACCCCAGAATGGATTAGTGAAGTTCTCAATAGAGCCAATCCAGAAAAAGAAGAAGGACGTTTACTTCTGTTTACTCGTCTTGGAGCGCAAAATATCGAGCGTTTATTACCTCCTTTGATTGAAGCAGTTAAAAAGACAAAAATTCCTGTTACCTGGTCATGTGACCCTATGCACGGCAATACGGAAACCACCGCAGATGGCACTAAAACGCGTCATTTTGATAATATATTAAACGAGTTAAAACTGGCATTGGAAATTCATCGCAATATGGACAGTTACCTCGGAGGCGTTCATTTTGAATTAACTGGAGATAATGTAACCGAATGTATTGGCGGAGCAAGAGGGTTAGCTGCACATGATCTTAAAACAGCATATCATACATTAGTAGATCCACGATTAAATTATGAACAGTCGCTAGAGATGGCTATTCAGTTAAGTAGAAAATTTAGAAACCCTTAAACTGTGAACTGAAATATTCAGGAATTCTTTGATCAAGCCAATAGGCAGGCAAGCCATATCCATCACTTGCAATAAATCCTACATGTCCTCCTTTTTTACTCAACTCCAAGGTGACCGACGAGGACAATTCACTCTCAGTGGGAACAACATCAATGGTCATAAAAGGATCGTCTTCTGCAT
>JAUXYG010000074.1 GCA_030694525.1 Legionella sp.
AATGAGGGTATTAATATAAATCATGACATTACTGACATTAAAGTGGTTTGCAGTGCTATTACTTACACGGTTGGAGGTACTATTTCAGGTCTTAGTGCGAATGGATTAGTATTACAAAACAATGGCGTTGACAATTTGTCCTTAACATCAGGCGATACCACATTTACCTTCAACACACCCGTCGCTGCAGGCTCAGATTACAATGTCACCGTGCTGACTCAACCTACAGGTCTTACTTGTACCGTATCCAATGGCTATGGAACCAACGTTAATGCAAACGTAACGAATATAAGTATTGTATGTAGTGCAACTACTTATACCATTAGTGGTACTATCAGCAACCTAACTACTACTGGGCTTGTACTGCAAAACAATGAGTCGGATGATCTGGCAATTCCTGCAGGAAGTACTAACTTTACATTCCCAACCCCGGTCGCTTTAGGTGGCGGCTATAATGTAACTATTGCCCAACAACCTTTAAACTCTTTTTGCACCGTGACCAATGGTACAGGTACCAATGTGAATGCGAATGTTAATAACGTGCAACTGCAATGCTACACAGCGGGTGATGCCTTCGGCGGTGGTGCTATTTATCAAATTACTGATAATACGGTGTATGTAATCAGTTTAACCGATGTTCCCAGTACGAACACATTAATCGCCTGGAGCACGGTTTATACAAACTCGGCAACCACTGATGATGATGGTGACTTAAATACCTACATTATTTTAGCAGGAAACAATTTCCCTGCTGCTGAAGCATGCAGAAATTATGATTCTGCAAACCACTGGTTTTTACCTGCCAGAGCTCAGTATGCCACAATAGGTACTAAGGCAGCATTAACGGCACTTTACTCTAAAGCGGCCACTACGGGTTTTATTGGATTTGCTCTTAATACAGGATACTATAGTTCGACTCAAGGTAATTTGATTTTAGCGTTTGTTCGTTTTTTCACTCCTCCAACCCCCCCAGATAGCGGTGAAGGACTTCTGAACAAAGTCACTAGTGTTCCCGTCAGATGTATTCGCGCAATACCTTATTGATTGGGACTTCATTCTTCAGACCAAACTATGGTCTGAAGAATTTTAAATACTTCATTCGTCATGATGCATTCTTTTCCCGGTTTTTTTAATGGAGCCGTGGATTCTTTAATTTCTTTACTATAATCAGAGATATCAAAATATAAATTTGATAATCATTTGATTCGATTAAGAGGATTAAAGGATGCATTTCTTTCTTAATTACGGTGGACCGGGAGGTTATTGGTTATCCGATAATAATACAGGACTGACCCACAAACTTCAGTCATCCTGTAAGTCTTATTATGGTCCTCCATACACATCTCAAACTATATCCACACATGGCCTAAACATAATTGTATATAGTTATGGAATCCATCGTGCTTTAAAGGTTTCCATTGAATCAAATCCGACTGATGAGACAATTTCGCTATTCGAAGAGGCCAGAACTCAGGCTCAAAATTTTTGTGATAAAAATTATGCCTTCCTTAAAAATAACTGTGTTACTGCAGTAGGTATGATATTGAACAGTATCGATCCCAATTTTTGTACGGCTAATATGATAATCCCAGCAAGCTTTGATCAACAAATTAAAAAATATTGTGGAAGTTATAATAGTGGAACCTGGGTCGATCTCTTCGTACAACAATACCAGAACAAAGTTCATTCCGAGCCCTTTTCATTCTTCAGAAAAGTAAGTTGGGCAGAAAAACGAATAGACTCCGCTACTGACATATTTTCTCATGCTTACGGTCACAACGGTTTAAGCGGAAAAAGAACAAAATCAATTTTGCTCAAATTAAATTGGATAACTGTTGAAAAAGATGGCGAATTAAAGCCCACATCAATGGCACCGGAAGAGTTTAGTAAAGCACTTCTGGAGTTTAACAATCAGACCCACAGTCCTCGTCTGAATAATTAATTTTTGTTACAACACAACAATATCTTTACTCTATTCCCTAACAATTTTAAACTCCTGGCAGTTGTTTAATGCAGTATGATAACGCAGGTATTTATGCCCGAGATAAAGTCTATTGAAACATATTTAAAAGAACTTGAAGAAAAAAATATATCAGTAGTTTTTTGTAAGGGATTCAGACCTCTAAAGTATAAAGGACAAGTATGTAAACTAGTAGCTGGCTTAGCGGTTCAGAATTACCTTTATGATATCCATGCGCACTCACAGGAACCTTTGCCTTTACATAAAGATAAAGGCAAGAAAGGTATCTTTTTTAATGTATCACTAAGACAAAGAGCAAAAAAAGAAATTAATTCTCAAGTCGGAGAGGTATATGGACCGGGGCAAATGAAGAAGGTCTTTGAATACAATGAATTTAAAATTGAATCCTATTGTATAAAAGATGAATCTCGGTATAAAGAATTTCTGTTATTGGCATTGGCACAAAATCAACCCGTGATCTGTTACTTCGATGTTACTGCGCGAAAAGATATTCCATCCAAGGGAGAACCAGATACATTCGACGGAGAGTTCGAACATGCTGCCATCATTGTAGGTTACTATTATAAATTGGAGGAGTTGCATTTAATCGCATCTCAATTCGAGCAATTTTTTGACATATTAGCGGATAGATTATTTCTCTCTTCCTCGCAATTAAACCCTATAAAGCGTCCAGAACATTATAAGAAATATTATCCTATCCCTGGTTACATCACCAGTAAAACCTGGATGGAAACCAAACAGTTAAAATTATTAATAAGGCAAATGTTCAGAGGGAAACCATTTAAAAAACTTATCTATTTAATTGCAAATTTTTTATGGCTGAAAGATGGAGAGCGGATTTCAAATCCTCCCAAAGGAATTGAGGGTGGATTAGTTAATACTTTAACCATAATCAGCGGTGATAAAAGACCGATTAATCTTTATGATTTTAATAAATATCTCATTAATATAAATGAAGAGTTGTCTTAATCATTTGAGGTGGAGATCCGTCCAATAAAGTGGCATTTTGCTAAATATTTGGATGGTTTCCCACTTTCGTGGAGAGGTGACAAAAGAAATATTATGAATGATAAAAGAACAAATAATTTTGAGGGGATACCCAAGACCATGGTATTTGACGCGGGATTAGGATTTAGTGAGAGCCTAAAGGCATTTGAAGGAATGGGGCCTTCGGCATTTGGAGATTGGGATTTTTCTTAAAGTCGAGTTAATAAGACTCTCTAAATTTATGCATTATTTTTCCGGTAAACGAACTACGTAAATAAAATCCTCTGGGAAGTGTCTTAATTTTATTTCCCCAGGAATCAAATCCATAACACAAAGATTTTCCATTAGCTGCTTTAGGTCTTACTTGTAAATAATCACCTACTCGTGCATCTAAAGTTTCGAGTTGACCGGTACTAATTTGCTCAACCAAATAATTCCAGTCTGCTGCCAGTCCAGAAAGCTCTTCTGCATCCGGTGACCAGATGAATCCCTGGCCAATTCTTCTTTGATAGTAAATGATATCCGTATCTCCCTCCACTGGTATCCATAAAACACGTTTTAGCTTGGAATAGCATTGTGATGTAAGCCACTCTTGTTGATGAATGGTAAGTAGAGGAATGGAAGTCACAAAAGTTGATTCTGTTGGTTTACCAGATGATCCAATTGGTAAAGTTTTAAGCTCTACTCCCAAGTCCATAAAATCGGGGGCTGATTTATTTTGAGCATCACACCCAAGAGCGAGCTCCAGAACCTGCCCAATCCATCCTTTTCTATGATCACGATTATCAGGAATTGCCACATTCATCCCAAGGCATAACTGGGCAAAGCTTAATCCTTTTATTGCTTCACAACGCTCTAATAACTCCTTTTCAGTTTTCGGCGGTTTGTTTTTTAAAGAAATCACCATGTCCTTCCTTAAATTCAATAGACACTGGTTCTATCGGGGGTTTGATTCCCGCTGCCTTAAACTGAGCGGTAATAGCAAACAGAACTTTTGAACGCACTTCAAATCGAGTATAAGTCTGGACATTTATAAAATATCGCGCTTCAAATTCAATGAGCGCTTCATCGATTTTCTTTAAAAAGACCTGAGCAGGAGGTTCTGGGACAATTTCAGGAATTATTGCTAAAACATCCAGGATAAGCTGCTGGATCATTACCGGATCGTCAGCTCTGCTTACTTTGATTGGTACCACTGTTCTTACAATACTGTCCTGATGAGTCCAATTGGTAAAAGGCTTATTAAACGTTTCCGCGTTGGGTATCAAAACTTCCATATTATCCCAAGATGATACTCGCATAGAGCGAATCCCTATATGAGCTACCCTGCCCTCATACTCCCCTAAAGTAATCAAGTCGCCCTCACGTACAGGTCGCTCAATCAAAAGCATAATCCCACCAACAATATTACTTGCGAAATCTCTTAATCCAAAACCCATACCTACTGCAAGTCCACCAAGAATCATAGACATGCCACTAAAATCAAGCCCTAAAACATGCAACGTGATAAATGTACCAAATAATATAACTGCGTATTGCGTAAATACGGAGAGACTGTTACGTATTCCAACATCCTTTGCATTTTTATAGAGCCATCGGTAACAGAACTCTCGAGTCCATTTTGATGCCCACACAAAAATTGCCAGTAATATAAAGAATTCAATAATACTAAAGACGGTAATATGAACCCCGGTAAAGTTTACGATACTGTATCGAGCAAATTTAGCCAGATTAATCATAACCAAGGAATCAGAATGCCAATCAAATAACTGAAATAAAATTAAAATACTTAGTAAAAATAATACAATACGTAAAATTTTATCCAAGGGTTTTAAAAACACTTCAATCCACAACCAACCATTTTTTAATGCAGAAATCATCCATTCCGAAAAAAGCTCCAAAGCATCAAAGACTAATCCTCTGGCTAATATATATCCCACAATAACCAATAATATATACACCTGATAACGACTCATAGTCCATGCTAAATTGACAAAGCCCAACAATCCGATAATAGCTGTCGTAAATAAGGTAATCGGAACTACGATTACAAGTAAAGAGATGGCATTTTTGAAATATCTTTTCTTGGTTTTCAGCAATGGTCTTAATAAGTAAGGAATAACATCTTTACTTTTCCAGGCTACAAGAGATACGGCCAGAATAAAGAGCATGAATAATCGATTGAAAATATCCTGCAGCAATAGAGACAAAGGCAAAAGATGACTAAAAACCATTAAAGCCGTCGTCCAACCACCAAACAACAGCAGCCATTTTAATCGATAATAAAGCTTGACGTCTTTACCCGAAGAGTCGGTTATTCGTTCTAATAAAACCAGACGAGCGATTAAAATTAATATTTTAAAAGTAAACCAGACCATGATGAGCTGAAATAATAGTTGGTAGTTGGCATAAGAAATACTGGTAAAATATAACAACATCCAAATCATCGAAAAAAGACATAGATAAGGGAGGTTCCTCTGCACAATTGTTAATGCCCCATCATAAAGATATCCTGTCAGTCGTGATCGCTCTTTATCTCCCGATACAGATTTTAATAGTTTACTAAAGATTGTGAACAAGATGACGGTTAGACTTAAAAGTATCCATAAGACGGTAGCAGGGATGGTATCAAGCCAGGTATAACTGTCATACACTTTTAAACTGAGCGTTTTAAGATATTTATAAAACAGATTGGGTATGGCAATTAACTTATTAATAATAATCGGCCAGCTGTCAATATTATATTGAGCAAGGCTTTGACGGGAAGAAATTAATTTTTTTAATTGATTTTGATAAGTGGCTAATTTATTGATTAAAATCTGTTTGTCTGTCTTAACCTGTGTGAGTTGTTCCTGCAATCTGGTTCGCAGTGCTATAAATGGCTTTTTTAAAGCAGAATCTGATAAAAAGTTAGCCTCTTTATCAATTGAAATCAGTAATTGTTGCAACGATTTATGAATATTATCATTTTGAATGATCGACTCTTTATATGAATCAGCAACCGATTGTAATGTCTTGGAATCAAAATTGTTTAGAAGCAGCATGTCTGCCTTAATGGCATTTTTTTGTATATTCAGCGCATTTAATTTATGATTAATCAATGCAATATACTGATTATTAATTAATAACGTTGCTTCGCGGTCAATTTGTTCTGTCGAACTGTTTACCTTAATTTTATTGGACTCATGATTTATAATATTTCTATGATAAATGGATCCCAGTTCCTGATTTAGTTTGCTTTTTTCAAGTTTTATAAGTTCGAGTTTCTGCTCGAGATCAAAAATTGCTTTCCAATGCTGCAGTTTTTTAATTTCATCATTAAGCAACTCTTTAAATTCAAGAGCAAGCTCGATATTTTCATTAATTAAATCTGAGACTGTTGCGTTAACAGTCAGTAACGTTTCAACTTTTGCCACCTGCTCCTGAATTGATAATTCACCACTAGCCAGAGGCAATTGTTGTAAATGCTTTAACCGTTGAGTGAGATCAATTTGTTGCTTATTCTGATTGTCGAGAAATCCTTTAAAACTATCAATTTTTGCCGTGGTCATCATGAGCATTGCAGTCACCTGAGCGGTTTTAGCATTATATTGCTGCTCATCTTTAGGTGGTATAAACTGTTTTTCATTATTAATGGCAATGGTAAGATTGGTTTTTTCCTGAGCTAAATATTCAATGAGAGTAGCATGAGCAGGTTTATCAGCAAGCGTGGGTTTCTTGACAGATGCTGATTGAACTGAAGTAACTGAAAAAATTAATATAAAAATGGCAAGGCACCATCCGCTAATGAAGCAGATGGTGTTTTTAAACCCTTTATTTTGTTGGTGCTGGTGCAAGTCTGATTCCCAATTCATTAAGTTGTGCCGTTCCTGTTGGAGACGGCGCACTGGTTAGAAGGCAGGAGGCTGTTTGCGTTTTGGGGAAAGCGATCACATCTCTGATGGATGTTGAATCTGTAAGCAACATAGCAAGTCGATCAATTCCCAAAGCAATACCACCATGCGGTGGAGCGCCATACTGTAAGGCGTCAAGTAAGAACCCAAATTTTTCCTGGGCTTCCTGATCATCAATTCCTAGTAATTCAAATACTGTTTGTTGTAGTTCCGGTTGATGGATTCGAATGGAACCACCTCCAATCTCATAACCATTAATCACAATGTCATATGCTTTTGCAAGAGAACTGCCAGGCTCCGTACGCAGCTTTTCAGCTGACAATTCTTGAGGTGAAGTAAAGGGATGATGCATGGATTGTAAGCGATTATTTTGATGATCCATTTCAAACATGGGCCAATCTACAATCCATAATAATTGCCAATCAGAACTTAGTAATTTCCGATCATGTCCCAATTTGATTCGTAATGCGCCCATAGCCTCATTGACCACATGAGCTTTATCAGCACCAAAGAAAATAACATCACCTGTTTTTGCATCAACGCGCTCTAAAATTGCTTTTATTGCATCTTCTGAGAGAAACTTAAGAATTGGCGATTGCAAACCAGAGATTCCAGCATTCAAATCATTCACTTTAATGTAGGCCAGCCCTTTAGCACCGTAAATGCCAACAAATTGACCGTAACCATCCAGATCTTTACGACTCAAATCGCATCCATTAGGTAGTTTCAAAGCGGCTACTCTACCCATTACATCATTAGCTGCTGTGGAAAATACATTGAAATCACAATTTTTTACCAAATCCGCTACATCAATCAACTCGAGAGGATTACGCATGTCGGGCTTATCACTACCGAATCGTCTCATTGCTTCTGCATAAGACATTCGAGGCAATGTATCGGGAATGGTTACATCAAGAATTTGTTTAAATACAACTTTCAACAAACCTTCGATAAGCTGTAAGATATTCTCCTCATCTATGAAGGCCATCTCGATATCAAGCTGCGTAAACTCAGGCTGTCGGTCAGCCCGTAAATCCTCATCTCTAAAGCAACGTACAATTTGATAGTATTTATCAAATCCTGACATCATCAGCATTTGTTTGAACAGCTGTGGCGACTGGGGTAATGCATAGAACTGGCCAGGATGTACTCGGGATGGAACCAGATAATCTCGTGCCCCTTCCGGTGTTGCTTTAGTTAGCATAGGAGTTTCAATATCCAGAAAATCCTGATTATTTAAGAAATCCCGAATGCATCGTGTCAGTTTATGCCTTAAAGTGATTTTATTTTGCATTACGGTACGGCGTAAATCGATATAACGATATTTGTATCGCAAATCTTCATTCACTATTTGATGATCATCGGGTAAAAATGGTGGCGTTGGTGATTGATTTAAAATTTCGAGTTTGGTTCCGATCACTTCAACCATGCCCGTTGCCATTTTATCATTAACCATTCCCTCTGGCCTTCTGCGAACCTTTCCAGTCACTCGAACCACAAATTCTGATCTTAATTTTTCAGCTACTGTAAATGTTTCATGATTTTCTGGTTCATAAACTACCTGCAATAATCCTGAGCGATCGCGAATATCTAAAAAAACTACACCACCGTGATCTCGTCTGTTATGTACCCAGCCACATACAGTAATTTCTTTGTCTAAACTTGTCTCATTTACGGTCGAACAGTAGTGTGTACGCATAAAGCCACCTATTTAATTTTTATTGTGTTGTTGGTTAATGCAGCTGGAGTACTTTGTTGCATTACACCTAAAGAGAGAATAAATTTTAATGCTTCATCAATACTCATATCCAATTCAATAGCATCCTTTTTGGGAAGCATAATTAAAAAACCTGAAGTAGGATTAGGTGTGGTAGGAATAAATAATGAAACCATTTCCTCACGGGTATGGGCTGAAATTTCATCGCTGACTGCTCCTGTTTGAAATGCTATAGTCCATGAGTCTTTTCGAGGATACTCAACCAGCATTACCTTTCGGAAGGCTTCACTATTGGTGGATAATAAGGTGTTCAAAACTTGCTTAACAGCACTGTATATAGAGCGAACCAAAGGAATTCTGGATAAAATTAACTCCCCCCACCCTACAATTCGCTGCCCCAAATAATTGGTCGCAAGCATTCCCGTTACCAGTAATAAGGCCAATGATAATAGAACCCCAAGGCCTGGAATATGAAATCCAATCAGGTAATCGGGTTGGTAAGTTTGAGGTATTAAAGATAACGTGCTGTCCAATAAATCAACAATAAATCGAATCACTACGATGGTAACTAAAATGGGGAGCCATACCACAAGCCCTGCTAACAGGTAGCTTCGCAATAATAATGGTTTCACTCGGAGTCACCCTTTTTGGTTTTAGTGGTTTCAGTTTTTTTAGGTGTATCCCCACTAGTATTGACAGGTGTTTCAGTAGTTTTGGCGGGCTCATTATTACTTGTGTTTTCCTTGGAATTTGCCGGACCTTTGTTTTTAAAATCAGTGGCATACCACCCTGTTCCCTTCAATTGAAATCCTGCAGCAGAAATCAGTTTAATCACAGTATGCTCAAAGCAAACGGGACATTGTTTTGCTGGCTCATCACTGATTTTTTGCATCAAATCAAAATGGTGATGACAACTTGTGCACTGATATTCATAAATTGGCATCTTTTAGGGCTCCAATAACTTAAAAAAGAAAATAATTCAAGTATGGATTATAACGAAGTCGCCCCTGATGAACAACAGATGTTCGTACATATTACAGGATTTATACGCGTGTCACCCCATTTTTATGTTTAGGCATTTCAATTGAAAGTATGTAAAGGCATAAAACAAGAATATTAAAAAATATAAAAATTCTGAAGACTAGAGAATAGCGCTTTATTTGATCGATCATAGCCATTTTCGGTACAATGCGAATTTTTTATAAGCAAAAAGGCGAATATATGGATTCAAAACACGATCGAATTGTTCAAAAAAATTTGAAGTTGCATGAAGGCTTAATTAAAAAATCGAATGACACAGAGGAATTTAGTTTGGCAGAAGAAGTATTCTCCAGATTACAATTTCATTCTGAAGGTTTCAAACCTAATTTTTTCACTAGTAAAAATTTGGCAGTTCTTTCGTTGACCTCTAAAACTTTGCGCAATTTTGCATTGCCTGAGCAAAACTTGAGGGCAGCCCAAAAATTACTTACTCATGTAATTTTGGGCGAACAAATAGAAGCAGAGACCATGATAAAGCATAATCCCGAGTTACTATTGATTAAATCGAGAAGCAAGGACTATGCAAACAGAACAATAATTGCCACTCCCTTTCAAGCAGCGATTGGAGCAGGAGATAAACCTATGTGGAGTATGATTCTCCCCTATTTTAAAGACTTGGAAAAAACAGAAGCCTCACAACAGTTTCAAGAACAGTTCCCCAACGAGATTAAAGATGAAATTTCGGCAGATAAACTGATAGAAAATTATAACAAGATTGCTTTAGCCATTATCAATGATGATAATAGTTACTTCTCTTTAATGGAAAAATTTAGAAAAGAATTTACTCTTACGAAAGTAATTAAACAAGGGAGCCATTTTAATCTGCAACACTTAATCGCAGCATACCAGGCTTTCATAAATAATTTAAATAACTTTAATACTCAGGACAAAAAAGATCTGTTTTTTAAACAAATAATTGGGTATGTGCAAAGACAATTGACAGCCTACGATGCCCAAATACTTTGCTCTGGAATAAAGAAAGTATTGGATGATGAAACTTTCTTTGAAAGAAAGCTCGATTTATATAAAGGCAAGGTATTTTTTCCTCTGATTGATAATTCTGGACTTGGTTATGATTTTGCTTGCATAAGTTATTTTGAAGGTGAAGCAAAGGAAAAATCAATATTACCTGCAAACGTTGCAGGAGGCTGGAGGGGTGTTATCAAATTACTTTCAAAATTAGATGACACTAAGACAAAAGCTCTTTCTGAGCTTGAGCGCACACTTTGTCACAACTTAAGCCCTGACTTATATTTTTAGCAAACTGGTTAATACTTCATATCACCATGGGTTTTTTAGGGCCTATTTGCGCTATAATAGTACTATTAATAAGAGTAATTTACTTTTAAATTTTATTCGTATTTAAATAACCCAGGGATAATTATGAAAATAAGTCCAGATGGTGAAACCCTATTAGAGATAGAAGACAAAGACACTGATTCCGATGGATTATTTGAAGTACCCAACGGGATTAAACGGATTGGAACGAATGCTAGTCTAAATTGTCAATCAATTAAAACTCTTTTAATTAAAGAACCAATTGAAATAAATGAAAGTGCTTTTAGTAATTGCAACACCCTCCAACGGATTTATATCAGCAACTCCAAAATCGGTATAAATGCTTTTAAAAATTGTGAGGGTCTGAAACATGTCTCGATAGAAAACAGCACCATTGGTTCAGGGGCTTTTGAAAATGGCCTCAATATGGAATCCCTTACACTCAAGAACTGCTCCAAAATTGAGCCATATGCTTTTGAAAAATGCGCTAATCTTCAAAAAATAGAAATGGATCGGTGTAATACTGGATTTACCTCTTTTAGGAACTGTAAAAATTTAAATAGGCTAATTTTAAAAGGTGAAACCACCCTAAGTTATGGTACTTTTGGTAACAGCCCAGAACTTCACGAGATTTTTGTGGATAATCCTACATTAGATCCCGAATCATTTGCTCCAAATCCACCTGACAATTTAAAAGCACTTTTTATCAACCAGAGAGAACACAGTTTATTTGAAAAAGTAGCTGCCTCTTTACCTGAAACGCTTCAAAGTAAAATTCTTCCTTTTGAACTAACAATAAATATATTAGATTTAAAAAAACAACACACAACGCGACTCATAAATGCCTTTACTGAACCCCAGAGTCATCCATTATTCCCATTTTTCAGTATCGCCAAAGGAAAAATCAACCGCACCCTACCGACTGAAATTTTTAAACACTTAAATGAGTCTCGAATTAACGATCCGCTTTATCAGAAAAGAATTCAGGAAGGTATTAAGGAAATCGAAGAGCTTCCGCTTCCCACTTCACTAAAAGAATTAGACGAATATGCTTCTTTACTTCGCGTTACCTCCGAAACATATATTAGAGAGGCGACCAAACTTCAAAAAATGATTGCAAAAGATTCGTCGGAAGAACAGAATCAGTCCGAACAAAATTCCCCTAAAATTTGAGTCGTATATTTTATCTGACCCACCGATGGGGTACTCTTTTTAGCGGTTCAGATACATTCTCACCAGATTTCTCTTCTTCTGCCACTTTAGGTACGGGTTTCACATCAGTTTTTACCTCTTTTTTACCCACATTTGCAGGTAACACTTCTAAAGAATTACAGATGAGTTGATTAGAAGAATAAAACATTTTATTTTTATTTGATTCTGTGTTGACATCAGAATTTTTAACCTCTTCGGGATTTTCTTCTGGTATCCTGGTATCTGGTTTACTATAACCAAACAAAAACTGGCCAAAACTCATATGTCCGTTCCAAAAGGCGCGCAAGTTGGGAAATAGAATTCCATGCCCCTCTCTCCATGCTCTAAAATCAGCGAATAATCTTCGCTCTCCTTTAAAAAATGCTCTTAATTTTTCAAAAGGTCTGCTATATACCACTGCCCGTCCGTCATGGGCTGGATCATATTTATCATAAATTTTAACCCGATGCCTTACCAGTTTATTTACATCAAAACCGTTAATTAATTGCGTCGTTTTATTATCCAGTTTTAGTTCACCTACTTCTTTATGAGGAAGCTTAGCTGGATTTTTATCAGATTTGTTTGGGCCTTTATGGAGCTTCTCAGCGATTTCACGGCTTAAATCATCCCATAACTCTTGCGTTTTTCTTTGATGACTCGCTAAATGTTTATTAATTAATTCAGATTCTGGATTGGTTTTATCCATTTCTTTAATAATTTGCTTCCACACAGAATTCCAATGCTGATCTTTTTCTTTAACAAATTTAATCCACGCCGGACTTAATTCTTTACGTTGATTTGGTTCTATGTTTACTAAAAATTCCTTAAAAAAGTTATCAGTGACCTTTTTACTAAAATCACTAATTGTATTTTTAATTAATCGCTCACATTGATTTTTCCTATCCATCAATGCTTGCTGTTGGCGAATATAGGTTTCAGGAGCGGTATAAAATCCCTCATTCAAAGTAGTTTTACCTAAAGTAGCTTTAAGCTCCACTTTATTCAAAACAATACGTGTATCACCCCGAGCACCAAATCGTCCACTTCGACCCAGTATTTGCATCATGTCACGTTCACGCGGCAGATGAGCGAGTAAAACCTTAAGGCCATGTGTTTTTGCTTCATCTTGCAAGTGAATGTCAGTTCCTCGCCCCACCATACCTGTAGATACGGTTACCATCCCCGGCTTGCCCGCATTCTTTATAAGCTCAGCTTCCGCTTTTAATGACAATTGACTGTCGATACGCTGCATCTCCCCTATTGGCTCCTTATCCTGCAAAGCCTTACTCAGTTCAATTTGCATTGTCTCACTGGCAATATCATCTCTACAAATTACAAGTACCGGTTGATTATTACGTCTGGCTTCCTGAATGTATTCAACCAATGCCTTAATGTAATCTTTTTCATCTGCGGTCAAGCGTATTGGTCTGTCTTCCCTGTTTAGTCCGCTATGTCTGGGAACAGATACAAACTTCATATTGCTATATAAGCTGGTGGCTTCCTGTTGCTCAATCAGGGACCCAGCCGTACCTGTAACTGCGGTTACACCTCCCTGAGAATAATCATCTAACAAGCTCTTACTTGTTGATGAGTAAATAATCTGTTTTTCGGCATCAACATGAAAAAACGTTTTGCAACCTTCCAATTTTTCTAGTAAGAATTTGTCTACCGATTCTTCTGACTGCGGATTTTGCTTTAATTTGTTTAAACGAGCGTGAAGGCATTGATGCACGCCAAATGAAAATTTAGAATGTTTAGAGCCCCTTTTATCTGCTATCAATTGAGCTTCACTTGCTATTTTCGGACCAAAAGGCGTACTAATAACCGCGTCGGCATTTATATTAAAATGCTTTTTAAATTTTAAAGCGCGAGCGGTTATTGCAGCCTCTTGCCAAGACTCGATTTGTCCTTGGGGAAGTACTCTAAGCCTAGCCACCTGATCGGACTCGAGCCTGGATGTGGCAAATTTAAAAAACGCCTTATTGCATCCATCAATATCCTGATAATATAAATCCTGAAACTCCGTATTTTTATTAGCATCATCCTGAGCAAAAAAATCAATCATTAAAGGATATATCCACTCTAATCCTTTAAGAGACTCATCGCCTTCAGTAGAATAATTAAAGCGAGTATCAGCAACATCAAAATAAGTTTTATCCGCTTCATCTAACATAAGACTTCGATTTTCTGCTTTTGGATCAATTACATCCTGACCTAAACCGGTGCTGGATGCTTTATTACGAAATAAACTCAAATTAGATGCATCAGAATAGTTAATGCCACCAATGCAATATTGAGCAGCAGGTGTATCAGCCAGAATAATGTTGGTATGTGCCCCCAACAGACTGTAAAATGATTGGAATTCCAAATAATCACGGGTCGCGAGTTGCACATCACTGGTAACGAAATCTACTGTTTTACCCAAACCAAATTGACACGCATTACATAAAGCCATAATACGAGACTTCCCTTCCCCAGTGCCGATTTGACTAGTATTGTGACTTCCGGAGTTTAACGTTCCTAATACTGCAAGATATTGAGTTGTATTGATCTCGAAGGAACTGCCAATAGCTCCGTCTTTACCTTTACTGCGATAGAGTAATTCTGCTGTGATTGCTACCAGTTTGACATGGGTTAACTCAGGATCTCGGGGTGACTTACTGAATTTTTTAAATTCAGTAAGTAGCAACGCTGTGGACAAACCCCGTGCCCTAACGCACTCATTCTCCATGTCCTGTAGATCTGCTTCTAAAAATACAATGCCTTCAAATTGCCCAGCTTTTTCCTTAGCTTTATCAAGTTCAAATCCATTCCCTTTTTTAGTGTCTAATGCACCACCAATTTCTCTAGAGCAGGGTCGTCGATCAAATTGTGCGTATTTTTCGCTCAAAGCTTCAGAATAATTTGCTGAATTTTTTTCAGTTTCATGCCATTGAATCAGTTGAGCGAGGGAGGGATAAGGTGCATTATTATAAAACTCTTCTAGTTTGCTTAAAAATACAGCCCCTAATTCTTTATCTCCACATAGGGATATGATTTTATTGATTTCATCCCTTTCAAAATATTTTTCATTATTAAGCAAAACGGAGACCATCTTGAGTATTAACCTTTTATTATTAGTTAATGCTTGATAATCATTATGTTGCATCAATTCAAGAAGCTTTTGCGGTGTAAAATTTCCCTCAACCCCGGAATAATGATAACAGAGAGAACGAACAGTATCGGAATCATTTAAATGTTCAAACTCCTCTTGGAGTTTCATCACACCATCCCAAACACTCACTATCAAGGTTGCAGAATTTGGTTCATTCACTATATACTTTTGAAAAAACTCAATTATTAAATCCTTTGCTCCTGGATATTGCTCAGCCACACTATAAATATTCTTGAATAAATCCTGAAGAATACCTGGATAATAAGTTCTTCTTAGTTCCTCGGTAGTGATATCTTTTAAAACTGAGTTTAAGTATTCTTTATCAAAAATTTGTGGTGGCTTTACTTCTATAGATTCTATCTCAGGTACCGGTTTTAAAGTTTCTGTTTGTTTTTTACTAGTAAAAAAATTTCGAACCTTATTTCCTAAAGATTTAAAAGCCTCATTAATACCTTTACTATTTTTTTGACTTACCGTTTCTTTGGGTTGTGGTAATTCATGAACTTCAGGTTTAATTTTCAATTTGATTTGATCAAGTAACCTATCAATCGAATTAAACTCTTTAGAAAAATTTTGTTTAAAGTACTCTACCGCAGTTTGCAATGCTTCCAAATTGATCTCTTTACCATTATTTAACCAAGAGCTAATGAATATTTTAAAAAAAGTTAATATATTTTCATCTTTTCTATGAATTTTATGGGAAGAATTTAAAACTTCTACGGGACTTTTCAACAAAAACTCTGTCACTAGCGGTAATATTTCCATTTTGGATACCACACCGCTGGGATTCTTTTCTACATCAGGCAAAATAGTTGATAAATAGAGACTTGCTTTCTGGACTAGTCCATCACTATTTTGTGATTCAGGCTGCGCCAATAAATAGATAAAATCATGTACGTATCCTCGGGTCATTATTGCATCCAATAATCCATCAAACTGCTCAAGGGGTAATTTTTCATCATTTTTGGATGGATTAGGATGAAATAATTCTTTCCTCTGTAATCCTTTTAAAAAAATTCTTCTTTCATTTGGAAGCATGGGCCCAACAATTATTGCAATTTTTTTAACCATAATATAAAAATTCGAACTTTCCCCGGGCTCATTAAATTGTTTTAACACAGCAATAATGAGTTCTTTGTCTTCCATTATGGGGAATTCATTATCAATCAGACCAAGCACTTGTGCTGAAATCTCTTGCATTTGTAATTTTTTAAAAAAACCCTGTGGAAAACAGGGTTCCAATCGTTCTTTAATTATATTTTCTATGTGACTTTTATTAATTGAATGATCCGCAGCATAGTGATCGGTGCATTCGAACAGTATTGAGTTAAGATACTGGAAGGTTAATTTAGTAGTATTCTTAACATTAGTTTCCATTTGAGTTAATAATTGCAATGTATATTCGGCAGCTTTACGCTTTGCTGGGTTATTCTCAAATCTACTTAATTTTTCCGAAATAAAAGCTGCATCATCTTTTTTGATTTGAAATGTACTTATAAGGCGAAAAAGCAACTTTATTAGCTCAGTTGGGACTCCAATTGATTGTTGATTGTATTTATAGTCAGCAAGCTTTGACGCAGTCTCCAAATGGGAATGAAATATTGAATTCTGAGCCGTTTCGGCAAAATCCTTTTTATTATAGAATCTCATTCCTTCATAAATTGCATCACCATATTGAACGTCATAACCATCATATTTACGGGTTAAACCTTCTAGTGTTTTACACATACGATTTAATGAATCGACCTTACCTTCCAACTCTGCTTTAATTTTCAACGGATTATAAGTTTCTAATTTTAGTGAATTGCAGATTAGTTTAAATAGCTGATCTAATACCGGTAAAGAGGGCACCTGAGAGAGTACAAAAAGGCTATTAACCATGTCACGTCGAGTTTTATTTTCTAAATTGGGAATTGACTTAATAATTGATGGCAAAGGCAATTTATCTAATACAGATAAGATATTATCCCAATCACTTAAGGCCTCCTCTTCATTTTTTAAAAATAATTCGTTTTTTATTCCTGTAGTTGAGGAATAGAGCAATGCTACTAACTTGACTTGGATTAAAGGTTCAAAGTTCTTAGCTTGAATTTTTTCTAAAGCTTTATTATAAAAGGATATCGGTAAACGATATTTTTGATGCGCAATCCCCTTATAGAACTCTACCTTAGCCTCGCTGAGAGTTGTTTGTTTACCCAAATCATGCCAGTCATCAGTAGCTTTTTTATATCCCTTAATATCGCTATAATAGGTAGCATTCATTTCAGGGATAACAAAAAGACATTTGTTATCCTGATTTTCGCCATCTTTAATGGCACGGATGGCACCAGTTGGCCCCAGAGATAAACGACTCATGTTTTTCCATTGAGCCTTCAAATCCCTGGTTTGACAATTGTTGAGAATGGTTAGCATCCTGGTTAAAGCAACGGGCATACTCTCTGTATCCTGAAAACTGTCTGCAGAAAGTTTGTAAAAATTCAATCTTTTAGCCTCAATCTCTTTACTAAACGCCTTAAATGATTCAACGAGAAAAGGTAATTCGTCATAACCTACAGCTTTACCATGCTGTTTGAGTAATTTATCCCACCAAATTTTTTGAGCACCGCTAAAACCCTCGACCGCAGCCAAAGCCTCTTGATATCCCTTATCCATGAAAGGCTCATAACTTTCTCCATTAGTAAACAAAGTGTCTAATGTAGACTGTAAAACATCCAATCGAATATCATTCCAATGAGAGAATAGTTGATATAAACCAACCTCACCCACCTGACTGTATGTTCTTAATAATGCATCAGCATTTACGGAGGGTAACTTTTTGCACCATATATGGCATTGATTAAGCAAACCCGGTTTTTCTGCTAACAATTGATTAAGCAATGCACTTTGCGCCACAGGAGCATTTTTGCTAAGGGATTTAGCCAGTGCTACAACCTCGAGAACTTTTTGGTTCGAACCAAATAACTCACTCAGCCTTTGCCCATAAGGATTATCTAGACTCATTGAGATAGCAAATAAATCAGCAATAACGGATATTTGGGTGATAATTATTTCCCATTGCTCTTTATTGATGTGATTCTGTTCAAAAGTAAGATTAAAAAGTTGTTCTAACTGTTCTTTGTTATACGTCATCAGCTTAGGCAGATACGCTGCAAAGAGATAATTTGCTTCTCGATCATACGGGTTACTCTGCAATTGCTGCCATTTCGATGCGATCAATCGATCCCTTTCTGATCCTTGATTCAACCCATCCATTACTGTTACCAATAATGGATGAGGTAAAGGCTTGGGTCTAGGTGGTTCGGTAATAACTACAGCAACAGGATTGCGTTTATTCTGTAGCGCAAAGCTCAATGCATCATAATGTAATACTTTTTTTCCTGTTCCAGCAGGATATTCTAAAACCGCAAAACCTTGTGGCAAATGATTCAGATCAACGCCCATTTTAAACTGTCTGGGGTGATCGAGGAGCTGTTCGCATGCTTGAATCGTAATCCCATATAATTGCTGACTTTGAATTTCCCTACCCTCTTTATCAACATGACCGAACCAACTTTGCCATCTTTTTTGTGCATTTGATTCAGATATTAAATAGCTTTTTCTGGAAACTTTAAAACTACCCTTATTGAGTTGTGAGTAAAACTGTGAAAACAAAGCTGCTGAAAGGACCTCTAATTCGCCAACATCAGAATTACTTCCCTGCGCACTCATTTTTTGACTTGCAACAGCTACTTCAGCTTGTTGCTCTTGTTGCAGTTCAATATCTACCGTAATATTTTCTGCGGGATCTTGACGCGGTCTGGTACGTTTGTTTCCATTGGGAACATGGTGATTCCCGGCATCATGTTTTTGTGGAAAGCCTAGCGAGGGACTCATGAAGCTGTTAGTTGATACGGCCTGATCTATTTCACGTTGAAGATTAGTGGTACTAAATTTTTCTGGTAAAAGTATATCAATTTTAATTTCCCGTGCTTTAATTAGATCAACTATTACTTGCCAGAGCTCCGCATTAATCTTGTTGTTATTGTCTATAATAGTAAGTTTTTTTAAGTTCTTTTCTGACATATTGATAAGCAATGTTTTGAGTTTTTCTACAAAACCAGCAACGGATTCATTTGGAATATCTGCTATATCAATAACTAATTCTTTAATTTTTAAGTCTACTTCATTTGCAGAGAAGAAATTTAATCCATCGAGGGATATGGAAGTACAGGGCACAATATATAGTTTTTCAAGAACTTTATTGTTTTCACTTAATTTAACATGCGTATTTAATAAAAATTCATCATAATCTTCTGGAGTAAGCTCTTTATCATCTGTGCCAGGAAAGCTAATAATATCTTTTAAAATACTAAATTCATTTAATTTTTTGACTACTATCGGGTTTAGTTGTGATAACGGCTCAACAGCGCTTGTTGTCTTCAGCGGTGAAGAATTAATCTGATCAAGATAACGTACAACTTGTTCCGGATAAAGCTGAACTTTATCCTTTTGACCTAATGAGGGTTGAAAATCAGAGCCTCTTTGTAAGTGGGTTACCATTTCTTTATCTACAATCAGGTTGTTTAATTGCTCCTGATAAAAATACCTCACTAAAGAGTGGCTGGATGAAGTGCAATCAGCATAATTTTTTGCTTTGGTGTTGAAATTAACTATTGAGGCCAAAGATGGATCGTTTAATAAAGCGTGTAACGCTCTGTAACCGCAGGAATATGAATCCTTTTGAGTGGCTTCGCCGATAATGTGACACGATTGATTATCAATCAATAAATTGGGGTATGCCTCAAAGGCAGTTTCAAACTCGGAACTAATTGATTTCTCAGAAAACCTAATCCCTTCCTCCATTATTTGAGCAATTTCTTTTTTCTGGTTTTCATTTAGCCTGAAGCTGTCTTTTACTTGATAAGACACAGTGTTGGTATTTGAATTCACTGTGATAACCGCAGCAAACCAATGACAACCTGATTGACGCCCCTCACTTCCTTTATTAAGCAATAAGGGAATAGAATAGATATCTGAACCGTTATGTTTTTCCCAACAAAAATGCAATTGCATGCCAATATCGCGGGGATTAAAACGAGTGATCCGAATTTTATCCCTTAGCCCCATAGACTCAAGAGATCGTTCTAAATCAAGGTCAATTAACCACTCTTGACTTCCTAATATATTTTTTAGATATTTTTCTCGAATACCCAGATTGGAGCTATGGCTATATAAGCTTCTAATATCTCTAACGTCCAGGTTTTGACGAATAACACATATACTTGCATGGGCATCAATTTTACTAAAACTGAAGCGATTATCTGATTGGTTATAACTTAGAGATTTATCTAAATAAGTATGAAATAAGCGTCTTTCGACATCGAATTCTGAATTCCCACTTGCAATAGCTTCTAAATTGAGCAAATCGCCAAATTCGTTTTCAAAAAGTGTGACGGCCTCCATAAAAGCCGTATTATCAGATATCTTGTCCGTTTTTTTTGTTTTAAGATATCCATTGACTAAGGAATTAAGTTGCTCCATTGTAGGCATTATAGAATCCTCACCCTGTAAAGCAGGATATTCAATTTACTCAAGCACTGACTAGTATAACAATCGCACATTAAGTTAATATTAAATCATTATGTTAATTTTAGCTTCAAAAGTGATTTTAATCTTCTTAAATAAGACTACAATGTTATTATATGCCCATATGAGTAAACATTTACTTTAAGCCAAGGATTGATGCATGACCCTTCCCTTTCCTAAATTATACCTTAATCTCAATTTTAATGGTGAAAATCTGGTGGTTAAATTAGCTTATGAGCACCATGATAAGGAAGTTAATTCCTTGATTGCAGAGGGTGGCAGTAAAAAAGACGCAATTTATGGATACGCCTGGGGAGGGCATTTTGACAAAGTAGAAACTCTGTATAGTGAAAATAAAGATTTAATTCCTTTTGCCGTTGCCGGATATTGTCGTGGTGGATTTGGTGACAAAGTACTTCAATTAATCTCAGCTCATCCAGGTATAGAGGAAGAAATAAAGAAAAATGCAGTTTACGGTTATGCGCAAGCAGGCAATAAAACACAAGTGCTACTGGCTCTAAAATCCTCCTCCAAATACCTTTTGATGGCCATCCTTGGTGCATCTTCTACCAATCAAAAAGAATGGTTAACTGAACTTTTAACCGGTACTAAATTTTATCCCCAAGCAATTCAGGAAGCTGCCAAAAATGGGCATTTCACTCTTTACAAATATCTGATCAATTGTCTTGGAGTTCAAATGCAACCAGCTGTTTCCATGGATAAAGAAACCCTTAACTGCATCAAATATTTGAATATTGCCTTAAAAGGGTGCATTAGTGGTGCTCATATAAAAGAAGTAGCTCACTTGATTAGTCTGGGTGCTAACCCTGCATACGCAGTCAATGAATTATTCATGGAAGGAGCTATTATGAGCGAGAATTTAAGCATTCTTCTAGCCCCAATACACTCAGCTGAAACGCGGCAAAAAATAGTATCTATTGTTTTAAATACGGATCAGCGATTAGACCCTGCTTTACTCGATGTTCATGAAATCATGAAACTCACCATAAACAGTGTTAATGACAACAAACTAGAGGCAATAATTTCAGGTGATGAACGAGACAATAATTTAGAGCAAGATGTTATAACAGTTGAGACTTTGAAAAATATAATAATTAAAGATCAAGAAGATAACATGATTAAAGTCATGAAATAAAATGACTGCTGTATCAGTCATAATAATAATCAGTTTAATGAGCCTGTAAACATGAACTTAGCTAATTTTTCGTATATTTTGATTTTTTTCCATCAATTCCGTTACTATTAAACTAGAGGTCTCTGTTTAAACTGATTGATTAATTGAAAAACATACTATTTTCTTGTATCATTACGCACCATGTAATTAGGGATAATTTATTATGCCCCAAAACCTGATCTCAATTTTCCCGCAGAGCTTTCTTCATAAATTAATTAATTTTCCACGGGAAACTTTGGCAAATTTGTTTCATGAATGCCGACAATCAGCATGGTTTTTTGTAACTAAAAAATTACGCACGCTTGACCCTTTAGTTTGTGAAAATGCTTGCCATATCCGCTCATTTGTACTCTGGAAAATGGTCCAAAAATACCAAACCAAAAGAACATTTCAGCAATGGACTTTATTTATCAAATCATTAGACGAACTGATTCAAAAAATTTACTCACTACCTCCTATTGATGAATCCACCAAACAAACTATTGAGGAATACCTTATTCAACATGGTCTATTAATAGAGATAGAGGAGGACTTTCTTTTCGATATCAAGTTTATTTTTTTATCACATCTGCTGACTTTAACTAAAAAAGAATATCCCTCTACGACATTTATGCTCCATGAAAAAACCTGTCTTGAGGCCTTGAACCATACTGGATTGGTTCACAACAAAGTGAAATCATTAGTCTCCAGTGCTCAAAAAGAACTATCTATCATGTCATGCGACTTTATTCAAATTCAAAGTATGCGTTTGCAAAACTCAAGGCTAAATCGCCTTTTGGTGCCTCGGTATGATGACCATAAACGAAGTTATCTTCCTCAGTACCCCACCGCAAAAGTTATATTTTTAAGCGCGTTGGAATTAAACACACCAATAATCATCAAGCTTTCCCGCTACACAGGTAACCAGTTTCATGAAGAACTTATCTTAGGCTGCATGCCCTCTGACGATAAAACAGACTTTAAACTAACTTCAAACATTGATACTAATATCCAAGCCGCTATTATTTGCGGAGGAGTGATGAATGAAGAAGAGAGAACAACAACTGAAGATTATATCCATCGTTTAAGTCGCTATTCATTGCTTCAGGTTCTGTTAGCTAATTTTGCAGCACACCCACAATTTTCTGGTAATTTACGTGAAACACCCTGTATTTATGAAGAAGCATTCAATAATCAGGAGAATTCTCAATCTCAAATAGCTCAGGAATGGGACGAGTATAATAAAAATATTAATTTTGCAAAAAAAGAAGGATGCTCATTGGAAAACCCTACCCTTTTATTTATAAACCATGTATTTTGCGATTTGGTGAGGTCATATAAATTAGAGCATATATCCCATAAGATGCCTCAAGTTTCATTAATAGATAAAATTGACCTATAATTAATCATGATTCAAACGAGTCTTACTAACCATCATAATGACCAAAAAAATTAATAAAACCAACGGCAATATGCTTAAAAAACAACTCCAGGAGCTTGAAGAAGAGTTGTCTTTTTATCATGACATCATGAATTACATTCCAGGTCATGTATACTGGCTAGACAAAAAAAATCGCTACCTGGGCTGCAATTTGGAACACGCTAAAAATATTGGTCTTGAAAACCGATTAGACATTGTCGGTAAAACCAATAAAGACATGCCATGGAAAGATTCGGCAGCGATAGTGGATCACACGAATCAGGAAGTGATGAAAACAGGGAATCCGGTCACTATAAAGGAAACAGGGGTAATAAATGGAATAGAGTCCACTTTTTTATCGCAAAAAGTTCCTCTAAAAAATAAATATAATGAAGTCGTTGGGATTTTAGGAATTTCCATCAACATTACTGAAATAGAGCAATTACAAAAATCACTTATCGATGCTAAAAAAGCTGCTGAGGCAGCAAGTCAAGCCAAGACTGAATTTTTGGAACATATGCGCCATGACATACGTACACCCTTAACGGGTATAGTAGGCTTTTCCGAACTACTCATGGCCGAAGCGAAAAACCCTCATATTAAAGAATATTCAGAGAATTTAGTTGCATCAAGCCATGCCTTATTGAAATTACTTGATGAAGTTCTTGAGGCAATTCGCATAAGCTCGGGTGATATCCCCAAATTGAAGAAGAAATTTAATCTAGAGCATACGCTCACCCATATCATTAACCTGAATCGAGCTAAAGCAGCCCAAAAAAAAATAGCGTTATCACTCCATTTTGATAAGAATCTACCTGAAAATGTCATCGGAGATAAAGTCCGTCTTCATCGGGTTGCATTGGAATTAATAGCTAATGCTTTAAAATTTACTGACTCAGGATTCGTAACGCTTACGGCTATCCTTGCCAAACATAATCAACGACAGATGGTTTTAAAACTCGTTGTCGAAGATTCAGGCATAGGAATACCAAAAGACAAACAACAGGAAATATACGTACAGTTTAAACGATTAACACCATCGTATCAGGGAATCTATAAAGGATCCGGTTTAGGACTTTCTGTTGTTAAGCAATTTATTGATGAATTAGATGGTGAAATTTATGTAGAAAGTGAAGCCGCGAAAGGATCGCGATTCACCTGCCTCATTCCATTACAAGAACCCCTTCTCGATGATGACTTAGGAATTGGTGAGGAACAGGAATCCAGTCTGAATAATTGTTTTGATTCAACCTTGAAAGAACTTACCTCAGAGGGACAAAATTTGGCAACATCTCAATTTGAAATACTTGTAGTTGAGGATAATCTCATTGCCCAAACGGTAGCCAAATCTATTATTGTTAAGTTAGGGTATATCGTTGACATCGCAGAAACAGGAAAAGCTGCTGTAGATTTAGCTAAAACCAAAAATTATGATTTGATATTTTTGGACATTGGTCTGCCGGATATAGACGGTTTCCAGGTAGCACAACTTATTCGAATGAATGAATTAACTTTAAAAACCCACTGCCCAATTATTGCATTAACTGCTCATGCTGGCGAAGAAAATAAAAAGCGTTGTACCGACGCGGGAATGGACGCAGTATTAACCAAGCCCTTAACGTTCAATAGCTGCGTGAAAATAATGAATACCTATCTTACGGTAAATGATAAAAAGATAAATTCGCATAAATCCGATTATACTAATGCGGAACTGCCAATGCAGAATAAAGAGTTGTTTGATTTATCAGCTTTTCCAATTTTAGATCCTGACGAAGGAATTAAGACAACAGGAACACTAGCAGCGTTAGCAGAAATGCTTCGGTTTATGATTTACGAATCACTTCCAAAAGACCTGGCTCTCATGAAAGAAGCCTATAGTCAATTTAACTGGGATAAAACCCAGCAACTCGCCCATAGAATAAAAGGGGGCGCAGTATATGTTGGGACAGTTAGAATTAAAATGGCCTGCCAATATCTGGAACGTTATTGGAAATCAGGGCAACGAGAGTTATTAGAACCCTTATATTTACAAAATATATTTGTTATTGAAGAAAGTATTGAGTATATATCCAATTGGCTCATTCAGCAGACTGAGGCGAGTTAATCGTGAAGCAAGCAAACTAATCCGAATAGCTTTTTAAATACTCCATGATATATGATGGTGACTGGGATGTTTCATTAATTCAATGCAATAAAATGGAGAGATCATGTCCTTCTACAAAATACGGGTCCTGTTAATCACTATTTTTCTTTTAAATATGACCTATTCTTACGCTACAGAATTAGCAATTAATTCATCTTTAAAGAAAAGCATTGAACAACTTGAGAGGCACGACCAAATATATATAAAAACAAAAGGAAAGGCCTTTTTTAAACACATTAGTGGTGGTCAAAAACCCCTGTTTACCATTTTAACCTGCTCTGATTCACGAGTTCAAAGTAATATAATTGATGATCATCCCGAAGGTAATTTTTTTACAGTGAGAAACATCGGCAATCAAATACAGACCTCTATGGGATCTGTTGATTATGGTATTTCGCATTTAAACACACAAATACTATTAATCATTGGTCATTCAGAATGCGGTGCGATAGATGCTGTATTGGGTGATTATAAGAAAATGGAACCGGATATTGTAAAAGAACTAAGCACCATCAAAATTGATTCGGGAGTTTCCAATATTGTTGGTGTGCAACAAAATATTCACAATCAGGTCACTCTTGTATTAAATAAATATCCGGAAAAAATAAAAAAAGAACAATTAATTGTTGTGGGGGCTGTCTATGATTTTGCGAATGAAATGCACAAGGGAGCAGGTGAGCTACTTATAATCAATATTAATGGAGAGACAAACCCTGCTCAATTAAAGAAAATCATTAATATGAAAATTAATAATTAGGATGTGTTGCCAAATCAAACTTCAAAAAATGTATTCTATTCAGATTTTTAGGTAGATTGATAATTAGTTTGCTGTTATTATTTCGGTGTATTTCAAGATCGGCTCAAACAAACCATTACCTCACTTAAATGTGTTCGATTGCATCTAAAGCATCTTCATCTATACAACCTGTAAATCATTCGTAATTCATAAATCCAAAATGAAAATTAATAATTGTTCCATCATGAAAAGAATGACTTGACTCCTAACCGTATATAGGGTGGTATATTGGTAAAATGAGCGTTTATTTTTCATCCTGGTCACTACGAAATCGTAGACTAAATAAAAGCAGGATATAACCAGTACATTTAATTTGAAGGCTAATACTATGGCTGAACCACTTATTTCTATTACGCGCAGGCATGCAATAGTATTTGCATGCTTTTTAGTGTTGTATGAATTTCTAACTTACATCGCTAATGACATGATTATGCCTGGGATGATTCATGTAGTGCGTTCGTTTAACGCTCCAGAATCAATTGTGGCCACATCTCTCACAATCTATATTTTAGGGGGAGCCAGTTTACAGCTCATTCTTGGACCCGTTTCAGACACATTCGGTCGAAGGCCAATGATGTTGCTAGGAGCCACTTTATTTGTGCTGTTCACTCTCCTTATTGCCTGCTCTAATTCAATGAACCAATTTTTAATAGCCCGCTTTTTCCAGGGAATGGGATTATGTTTCATTGGTGTCATTGGATATGCAACGATACAGGAAATATTTGAAGAAATGGACGCCATCCGTATTATAGCGATTATGGCTAATGCGGCAATCCTGGCACCATTATTAGGCCCCCTGTTAGGTGCAATCGTAATTCACTACACTTCCTGGCGCATCATTTTCCTTATTATTGCCTTTTTTGCTCTTTTTGCATTATGGGGATTATGGCGCTACATGCCAGAACCGATTGGTCAAAGAAAAAAAGACGGGACAGTGATACCCAAAGGCTCTTTTTCTTTAAGGCATATTTCTAGCAACTATCTGTCATTGTTTCTTAATCCTGTTTTTTGTTTCAGTGCATTAGCGATTGGGGTTGTAGGAATCCCTTGTTTGGCATGGATTGCTCTTGCTCCGATTATTTTAATCATTGAAGGGAAACTTACGGTAATACAGTACGGTTTATGGCAGCTACCCATTTTTGGTGCGACTATATTAGGCAATTGGTTTTTACACCGCCTTACACGCAATCATTCGATCAAATATATTATTTATCTGGGATGTATTGTCTTTACTTTGGGCGTTTTATTAATGGCATTACTCCCGTATTTGTATGGCAATGATTATCATTACTTAATACCTGGTACCATCCTTTATTTCTTTTCCTTAAGCATTATTAACGCCCCTCTAAACAGATTTTGTCTTTATATCACTTCAGTCAGCAAAGGCACGGCATCAGCAGTTATCAGCTTAAGCGTGATGATCATTGGTGCAATTGGAATTGAAATAGCAAACTTGTTCTATAGAAGTCATAGCAATCTGGATTTTGGTATTTTTAGCGGAATAGTGGGACTCTTGTTCTTAATTTTAATTAGCTTAACTTTTATAGTCGACAAAAAGTTGCCAGCAATAAAATAAATGGCGGTGATATATGTGACAATGCACCGCCATCATATTAAAGCGAATTATGCGACACGTTGCGCAGGATGCGATTCCTTGAGCAGGAATGAGGCAATTATCAGACTTCCCAAAAAACACAATGGCATAACTAATAAAGCTGTCTGATAATTGGCAATACTGTAAACATGAACACCATTAACCAGACGCCAGGAATCGCTATTCTGTAACATATATCCCACTAAAGGTTGAAATATGGCACCACCGATTAATACGGAAAGATTATTAAACCCTGAAGCAGTACCGACCAGCTCAGGTGAGTTGTTTTCTTTTACCACGGCAAAACTTACCGTTTGACCACCGGCTCCCAGTCCGAGCACGAAAAGAATAAAATAAGTCCACCCATAAGTAAGACCTGGTAAATAAAGTAGAACCAGTGTCGCACTTAAACCTAACACCGCACTAATAATCAAAGCCACTCTTCTGCTTTCAATACGATCACTAAACCAGCCTAATAAAGGACTTCCAACACCAATTCCAAGCCAAATCATGCTACACAGGCCAGAGGCTACAACCACAGAAATCTGGAATTTCTCTTGTAAAAACGGCACACCCCAAAGCGCTGCAAACACAGCAATAGGAGTCCAGATAGCAAAAGCATATCCGCCTATAATCCATGTATGAGCATGCTTACATACTGCAACCAATCTCTTCCATTCATCTCTTAGATAATGATTAGGTATAGTCTGGTTTTGCTGATGAGGGAAATCTCTGATAAAAACCCAAAAAAAACCGGCAAGAACAAATCCCACAGCCGCAAGAATAAAACTCGCATTGCGCCAACCGACATGATTGATTAATGAAGCCAGTGGCATTTCCCCAAACATCGCACCTACAGAGCTCATCAATTGCGCGATACCCGCTAAAATTGCAAAATAATGGGGCGGAAACCAGCGTGAAATTAATACTAAAACACCAATGAATGAAAATGCAGATCCTATTCCAATCAAGAATCGGCCAATACAGGCAGTAAACACACTATCTGTGGATGCAAAAAAAGCAGAACCAAGAGCACAAAGTACTATTGCAAAAGTCATTAGTTTTCTTGGACCATAACGATCGTATAAAACTCCCGCTGGTAATTGTGTGGGTGCGTATGCATAAAAATAAAATGCAGATATAAATCCAAATCCAGCTCCGGTTACACCAAATGTTTTCATCATAGACTCTGCCATGACACTAGGAGCAACTTGCAGGATAAATTCGTATAAATAAAAGGAAGCTGCAAGGAAAAAAATAAAGTAGGAAGCAGCAAGGCTTTCACCTGGTTTTTTAGTGTAATGTGCGCTCAATTTAAAATCACTCCGTGGGTAATCGGCCATTAAAACTTATGGGCAATTAGTTTGTCAATGGTTTTGTAGCCGGATATAGTGCACCAAGTATCGCAGGTGTTCTGGAACCGGTTATCGCGGATAAATCCACTACTTCCTTATTGATGTTCTTTGCTCCTAGCCATGCAAACATCATGGCTTCGACAAAATCAGGACTTACTCCTGCATCTGCAGTGCTAGCAACCATTAATCCCGGCAATAGCCTTTGTAGGTAGTCAACTAAATAAGAGTTATGAACTCCACCTCCGCAAAGATAAAGACATTCTATTGTTTGATGGTCTTTAATGGTTTTGGCAATTGAATGGGCGGTCAAGGCGACTAAAGTGCTCTGTACATCAGCGGGCGCATATTCTGATTTTAAAAATCGCTCTAACCAAAATAAAGAAAAATACTCTTTCCCAATACTTTTAGGCGTGGGCATATTGAAAAAAGAGTCATTAAGCATTTGATTTAATAAAGAGTCAATAATTGTTCCCTTCTGCGCCCATTGGCCGCTTTCATCATACGATTTCCCCAAATGATGATATATCCATCCATCCATCAGACAATTACCAGGGCCCACATCCCACCCTTTGGTCGGTTGATCGGGACAAACGAAAGTCACGTTAGAAATTCCGCCAACATTAATAACAGCTGTGTTTTTACCAGACTTTGAAAATAATTCATGATGATATAAAGGAGCAAATGGCGCACCCTGCCCTCCATTTACCAAATCTCTGGTTCTGAAATCGGCAACGACATCGATACCGGTTCTGGTGGATATAGTGTGCGCGCAACCTAATTGCAAAGTATAAGGAATACTATCCGTGGCATCATGACATACCGTTTGTCCATGACTGCCAATAGCCCTGATTTGCTCTGGTTTAAAATTTGCCTCTTGTAATAATTCGTTCACTGCATCCGCAAATTCGCGTCCAATCAAAGTATTTATTTGGCTAATCGTAGCCAGATTGACTAATTGATTTTGCACCATCAATTCAAGACGGCAATGCAAATCATTACTATATTTTTTAGTAATTCCATAAACCAATCTGTTTGAAGGAATTTCAATTAATGCAGCGTCAATGCCGTCCATACTGGTACCTGACATCAAACCGACATATAAAGCCATGGAATACTCAAAAATAGCACAAGATACAATATACTACTAAAAACATATATTTTAGGCAAAGCTATTGATATATATCCCTAATTTAAGGATTAATTTTAAAGCAGTTATAAAAATTCTCCGTGGTACTCATTGCAATTTGGTCATACCCGACACCCCGCAATTGTGCAATTGCCTCTGCAACATGCTTTACCAGAGCAGGATGATTCTGTTTTCCTCTGAAAGGAACCGGAGCAAGATATGGAGAATCTGTTTCAATCAATATTCGATTTAAGGGAATTTTCCTTGCCACTTCTTGCAATAGTGTCGCGCTCTTAAAAGTTACAATGCCTGAAAAAGAAATGTAAAATCCTAAATCAATAGCACGCGTGGCAATATCCAGATTTTCAGCGAAACAATGCATAACACCTCCAACGTGATCTGCATTCTCCTCTGCCATCACCTTTAAAGTGTCTTCAGCTGCCTGACGGGTATGAATAATCAAGGGTTTATTGGTTTGCAACGATGCTTTAATGTGCTCACGAAACATATTTCTCTGGGCATGTTGTGCTTCATCAGTCAACGTTCTGTAATAATCTAACCCTGTTTCACCTATTGCAATACAAGCTGGATTTGCAGCAAGCTCGCAAAGCATTTTGGTGGTAACAGGTACTTCTAGTTCTGTATTAGGGTGAACACCAACCGAAATGTTTATATTAGGATAAATCGATGCTAAATGTTCCAAGTGAGGATAATCACTTAACTCCACACAAACACATAAAAAATGGGTTACATCGTTTTTATATGCTTGATTTAAGAGAACTCCCATATCATTGTTGAAATCGGTCAAATCAATAAAATTTAAGTGACAGTGTGAATCAACCAGCATGTTTTTCCTTTCCGAATACGAACATTATATACTCCCTTAATAACTATACCTTATAGGGCTTCATATCAGGCACACAGCAGGGGTGGAGCTAGTCTGATATTAATGAAAAAAGCAAAGTTTCTAAGGCCAAAGTTTGATTTATACTTATATTCTGGCTTAATTTTTTAAGCAACGCCGTTATTTTATCCAGCTGAGAATATAAAGTCAGAGGATTTATTAAAAGTACCAGACTCTGCAATTGTTTGATAGCAGGACCTTTACTAACACTCTTACCCAAATGTATTAAATGCAATTGGGAATAGACCAGATATAAAAACCATAATATGGAATCAAGTTCAAACTCATTCAATTGAGCGGCTAGACTGCACGGATTTTCCTGCCCTTTAATTAACGCGATAAATGAATCTAAAATCACATCTGCCTGATTGATAAGGGTTGCGCGCTCAGTCCCCTCGGGATAAAGCGAGCCCAAAAGTAACAAGTTATCATCACAATGATTATCACTCAAATAAAAAGGTGTTATTTGACAACGACTTAATACTGTAGGTAACACGGTACTTAATTGATTTGCTAATAAAATAAAAATCGTATGTTTGGCAGGTTCTTCCAAAATTTTTAAAACTGCATTGGCTGAGGCGGTATTCATTCGATCTGCTGCCTCAATAATAATGAAACGATGTTTTGAGCGCTGAGGGGTCAAATAGGCGGAATATTGCAGATCTCTGATCTGATCAATTTTAATGATCCCACCATTTTTTTCAGGTAGTACCCACTGCGTATCGGGGTGTTCATTTCGGGAAATCATGCAACAATCCGGACAAGTCAAACAGGGCTTATTCGTGTCACTTTTACAAAGCATTAACTGAATTAACTGAGTTACAAAACCGGTTAAAACACAATATGGAGGCCCAACAAATAGCATCGCTTGTGGTATACGGTCATTTAACCACGCATTTTTAAGTTGATTCCATTGAGTTAAAAACTGATTCATTCAATGCGCTCGTGGACAAATTCGTTCAGCACAGCACTAATCACACTTTGCACCTTATCTAAAGCACATGACGCGTCAATAATCCGAATGTCATTGTTATTTTTAATTTGTTGCAAGTACATCTCATGAGTGCGTTGGAAAAAATCAGAGTCCTGTTGCTCAATTCGATCAAAAGTTCCGCGCAATTGAACTCTTTGCATCCCTAGCTCAGGACTCAAATCCAGATATAAAGTCAAATCAGGTTTAAAACCGTTTAAACAAAAATCGGATAGCTGTTTAATCCTGACCATATCGAGTTGCCGTCCGCCACCCTGATACGCTAAGGTAGAAAGCTCAAATCGATCAGCGACCACCCAAATACCCTGTTTTAAAGCAGGTTTGATAATCTGCTCAATTAATTGAATCCTTGCTGTGTAAAGTAATAATAATTCGCTCTTATCATCAAGAGTTTCTTTATAATCGGGATTTTTAATAATATTGCGAATTTGCTCTCCAATTGCCGTTCCGCCAGGTTCACGTGTAGTTATTGCACTGATATTTTTGCGGGCAAGAAAATCCATGACAGTATTGATGGCTGTTGATTTACCTGCTCCCTCCAGTCCTTCAATTACAATTAGTTTTCCCGATGCCATTAGTTTCCCTTATTGCGATAATGTTCTATTGCCTGCTTTTGCTGCTGATAAGATTCAGAAAACTGATGAGAGCCATCACCTCTGGCTACAAAATATAAATATTTGGATATTTGGGGATGAGCAGCTGCATCGATAGACTCTTTTCCTACCATGGCGATAGGTGTTGGCGGTAAACCCCGATAGCGATAAGTGTTATACGGGGAATCAATCTGCATGTCGCTATGAGCTAACTTTCCTCGATACAAATCGCCTAGGCCATAAATTACAGTTGGGTCCATTTGTAAAGGCATATTCACCTTTAAGCGGTTTAAAATTACTCCTGATATTAATTTTTTTTCTTGGGAAATTGCCGATTCCTTTTCGATAATCGATGCTGCAATTAATAATTCATAAGGAGATTTGTAAGGCAACCCGGTACTGCGCGTAGCCCAGGAATTATTTAAATAGAGAAGCAAATTACGATGAGCATGTTGTAACAAAGACTTACTATTACTGCCGCCACCGTATTGATAAGTATCTGCGAGCAAGAGCCCTTCTGCATTGGGATAATTACCTTTTATAGTCTCCCAATCATGCGGATCATATTCCAGATAGGGAGCCTTTATTAAATCCTGACTAATTTTTTGTTGCGTGGTTCCCTCAATAATAGAAAAATTTAACTGAATCACATCCCCTGCAACAACTCTTTTAATGAGCTGCATGGCAGATTCACCAGGATGAATTTCATAAGTTCCTGCTTTTAATTGATGCGAAAATCCTTGATAACGAATAATTAACTGCAATAATTTTGTGGAGTAAATTAAGTGATTTTCTTTTAATTTATTTACAAATTGATTGGCAGACGTTGCTTTGTCCAAAGTTAAAATCATGGGGGGATTCTGTAAAGATATCAATGGCGTATTAAGCAGATTATATACAAATACGCTTAAAGCAACACAAAACATAAAAACCAGGATAATGAAATAAATTGCCCGCTTTTTATGTTTTGATGAGGTCATTTAAATTCGCTTAAATATCAAGCTGCCGTTAGTTCCACCAAAACCCAATGAATTGCTTAGTACATAGTTGATTGTTCTTTTTTGAGGCTTATGCGCCACATAATTCAGATCGCAGCCTTCATCAGGATTATCAAGATTTATGGTAGGAGGTGCTATTTGGTCTCTTATCGCAAGGATACTAAATATGGCTTCTATAGCTCCTGCAGCACCCAATAAATGACCAGTCATTGATTTGGTTGAACTTACTGCTAATTTATATGCATGTTCTTTAAAAACACGTTTGATTGCTTTTGTTTCACCAATATCATTAAGATAAGTTGAAGTACCATGTGCGTTTATATAATCAACCTGTTCGGGATTAATACCTGCATCATGAATTGCTGCTTCCATGGAACGGGATGCACCATCAGCCTCCTCATCAGGAGCTGTTATATGATATGCATCACCAGACATTCCAAAACCTACTAATTCTGCATAAATCTTGGCTCCACGCGCCAAGGCATGTTCGTATTCTTCTAAAACTAAAACACCAGCACCCTCACCCATGACAAATCCGTCTCGGTCTTTATCCCAGGGTCTTGAGGCTTGCTGTGGATTTTCATTGTTTTTGGATAAAGAGCGGGCAGCGATAAAACCTGCCAAACAAAGAGGTGAAGTAGTCACTTCTGCACCGCCGCATACCATGACGTCTGCATCACCATAAGCGATTAAACGACCTGCAAGACCGATATTATGAGTTCCAGTAGTACATGCGGTAACTACCGAAATATTAGGTCCTTTGAGATTATGCTTTATAGAAATCTGTCCGGCAACCATATTAATGATGCCAGAAGGGATAAAGAAAGGAGAGACTTTTCGAGGTCCACCCTGAATTAATTTATCCTGATTATTCGTTATTGTTTGAATTCCACCTATACCGGCACCCACAGCAACACCGATACGACGAGAAAGCTTCTCATCAATTTCGAGACCAGAGTCTGTCATTGCCTCTGCTGCTGCTGCGATACCATATTGAGTGAACACATCCATTTTACGAGCATCTTTGGGCGACACATAGTCCTCAATGTTAAACTTTTTAATTTTAGCCCATATTTTGGTAGAGTATTCCGTGACATCAAAATCCTCAACTAAACCAACACCACTAACTCCGGCCAAAATATTTTGCCAAGTGTCTTTTACATTAAGTCCGACTGGAGTTAACATCCCCATGCCGGTAATAACTACACGTCGCTTGCTCAATTCCAAGTACCTCTAAAAATTATGCTTCTTCTTTATTCATATTTGATTCAATGTAATCAATTGCTTCTTGAATCGTGGTGATTTTTTCAGCTTTTTCATCAGGAATTTCAGTTTCGAACTCTTCTTCCAGAGCCATAACCAGCTCCACAGTGTCCAGTGAGTCTGCGCCCAAATCATCAACAAATGATGCATCGTTTTTTAGTTCTTCTTCTTTAACACCTAATTGTTCAACAACAATTTTACGAACTCGATCTTCAACTGTACTCATAACTTGATTTTCCTCTTCGATTAATAGAATTTAAAATCCAGACGGCTAGTTTATTGGATTATTCAGATAACGCAAGTGCATTAATTCATATACATTCCGCCATTGACATGAATTGTTTCACCTGTAATATAATTAGCACTGTCTGATGCTAAAAAAACAACTGCATTAGCTACATCTTCTGCCTGTCCCAGCTTTCGCATAGGAATTTTTTTTAACAATTCTTCTTTAACTATATCAGGTAATCCTGAAGTCATATCGGTTTCCATAAATCCGGGAGCTACAACATTCACTGTAATGCCCCTGCTACCGATTTCCATAGCCAAAGATTTTGAAAAACCAACAACTCCTGCTTTCGCAGCAGTATAATTAACCTGACCGGAGTTCCCAGCAGATCCAACAACAGATCCTACAGAAATGATACGACCCCAACGTGCTCTAAACATCGGTTTTAAACAGGCTTTAGTCAAACGATAAATAGAGTTTAAATTGGTTTCAATAACTTTGTACCACTCATCATCATCCATGCGCAATAATAAATTATCAGCGGTAATGCCTGCGTTATTAACTAAAATAGAAGGACATTGATTATTATCACTCAGAGAGGACATCAATGACTCAACCTGTTCTGCGTTCGTAACATCCAGAATTATTCCCTTACCCTGTACTTTTTCTTTTTCAAAATAAGAGTCTAAAGCTAAAGCGCCTTCTTTTGTAGTAGCTGTCCCTAAAACATAAGCACCATTTTGTGCGAGTTTCGTAGCAATTGCGTGCCCTATTCCCCGTGAAGCACCTGTGACCAAGGCAATTTTACCTTCTAAATTTATCATTTAAAATCCTCTTAAGCTGGAATCTGAAACTGTTCAACTATTTGATCAAGGTTAATGGTGTCGTAAACGCTTATGGCATTTAAACTTCTATCAATTCTTTTTGTGAGTCCGCTTAATACCTTGCCTGGGCCACATTCAATAATGTAATCCACATTGTTGTTTTTAAATGTTTGAATAATCTCAACCCATCTAACCGGACTATACAACTGCTCCCTTAATTTTTCTCTGATATGCTGTGCTGATTGATAAATACTTAAATCAACATTGCTAATTACCTTAAAGTCAGGTGTTTTAAAAGAAGTTTGCGCGAGTTTATCAGCAAATAACTCAGCAGCATCTTTTAATAAGGGGCAGTGGCATGGAACGCTAACTGGAATTATTTTAGCAAGTCGGGCACCATGCTCATCGGCTAAAACAATAAGCCTGTCCACTGCGCTGGAATGTCCTGCAACTACTACCTGACCTATAGCATTATAATTAGCCGGTGTTACCATTTGGTTTTCCAGACACGCTTTATTACATAAATCTTCTACCTGCTCGTCAGGTAAGCCTACTATAGCAGCCATTGCCCCCAATCCAGGAGGTATCGCATCTTGCATTATTTGTCCTCTGAACGCCACAAGACGAGCAGCTTCAGCGACTGATAATGAATTAGCACAAACCAAAGCAGCGTACTCGCCCAAACTATGACCAGCCATAAAAGAAGGTAATGGAATGCCTTGCTGCATCAAAAGCTTATAAATCGCAACATCGGCAGTGAGCATGGCAACTTGTGTGTATTCAGTTTGATTCAGTTGTTCTTCAGGACCATTCTGAATTAATTGCCACAGATCATAGCCTACGACATCAGAAACCTCGGAAAATATATCGGTTACCAAAGAGTATTGAGGTAAAAAATCGGAAAGCATACCTACCGATTGAGATCCTTGTCCTGGAAATACAAACGCTGTTTTAACCATAAAAACCTTTACTCAAATATGAAACTGTTAATAACGGATAACCATTGCGCCCCAAGTCATACCCGCCCCAAATGACTCAATAAGTAATACCTCATCTTTCTTAATATGGTTATTTCTAATCGAATAATCAAGTGCCAAAGGAATAGAAGCTGCAGAGGTATTTCCCTGATTTCCAATAGTAACGATAACCTGGGACATAGGAAGATCAAGTTTTTTTGCTATTGCATTGATTATACGGATGTTGGCTTGATGAGGTATTAACCAGTTAATATTAGAACGCTGTAATCGGCTTATTTCCAACACTTCATCAACTACATCACCCATTATATTTACTGCGAGCTTGAACACTTCATTACCATGCATAGACACAGTAGCGGAGCGTTCCTCAAAGGATGAATTTGCCAAAGATAAATGCAGATTTGAGTCATAAGAAGAATGCAATACACTTCCCATTACTCCTTGTCTGTCACTCGCACTAAGAACTACTGCTCCCGCACCATCACCAAATAGTACACAGGTTGATCGGTCAGTCCAATCAAGCGTTTTAGACATTCGTTCACTACCGATTACCAGTACATGATTGGCCGATCCCGATAAAATATATTGTTTGGCAATATCCATAACGTATACAAAGCCACTACACGCTGCGCCCACATCAAAAGCGGGTATGGGACGTTTCATCTTTAAATAATGTTGCACGTGGCATGCGACACCGGGAAAAAAATTATCGGGTGTACAGGTTGCGACTACAATCAAATCGATATCATCGACACTCAGACCAGAGGCAGTGAGCGCTTGCTCAGCAGCTTTTGATGCCATGTAGGAAGTCGTTTCATGACCTTCAGCAATATTACGACTGCTAATACCAGTACGTGATACAATCCATTCGTCACTGGTGTCCAGCGTTAATCCCAATTCATCATTAGTAACCTGTCTCTTGGGTAAATAACTCCCTGTTCCACTAATTACTGCATGTTTCATAACAATAATCCCTGGTTAATAAAGTCATTTATTTGCTCACGTACCAAGTCAATAACATTGCTTTTAACTTCTAGAACTGCTTGTTCGATAGCATGCTGAAAGCCTAGTTCATTTGCGCCACCATGACTTTTAATGACTATGCCATTTAAACCTAACATGCTTGCCCCATTGTATCGAGAGGGATCGAGGCGTTTTTTTAAATATTTTAAGGCCGGAAGGGAAATGAAACCGGCAACTTTAGTAAACCAGTTTTTATTAAAAGACTCTTTTAAAACAGTCAATAACAGTTGAGCCAAACCCTCACTTGCTTTTAATGCCACGTTTCCAACAAAACCATCACATACAACAAGATCGACATCGCCCGTATAAAAGTGATTTCCCTCTACATATCCTACATAATTCATCAGTGTGCTTTCAGCAAGCATATGTGCCGTGCGCTTTACCTGGTCATTGCCCTTAATTTCTTCCACGCCAATATTGAGTAAAGCAATTTTAGGTTTTGGTTTATTTTCAATAGCCTGAATCAGCGCGGAACCCATAACGGCAAATTGAAATAGGTGCTCAGCACAAGAATCAACATTTGCTCCTAAATCTATTACCCATGTTTTACCTTTAATAGTAGGTAATTCAGAGATAATTGCAGGTCGGTCAATTCCAGGTAGGGTTTTCAATACATAACGCGCAGTTGCCATTAAAGCACCGGTATTACCTGCACTAACGCAAGCCTGAGCTCTTCCTTCCTTGACCAAGTTAATAGCAACTCTAATCGATGAGTCTTTTTTATTACGCAATGCATGTGATGGCAATTCATCCATGGCAACCATTTCAGAAGCATGCACTATAGAAAATTGGTTTGAGCCCAAAACTCCATGCTTTTTTAAAGCTGCACTGACTTTGTCTTGCGCACCAACAAGTATCAGCCTTAAATCCGGATTTCGTTTTGCTGCGTTAACACAGGCAGGAACCACTACACTTAGACCATGATCCCCACCCATCGCATCAACCGCAATGGTAATGTTTTTCAAGAATATTACTCTTGTTCGTAAGCAGTATCAGTATCTATAATTTTTTTACCACGATAAAAACCATCTGGTGTCATATGATGACGAAGATGGGTTTCCCCAGTGGTTTGATCCACGGAAAGCGTGGGTTTTGTTAACGAATCATGTGAGCGGCGCATATCGCGTCTTGAACGTGATTTCTTGTTTTGTTGTACGGCCATTGTATTACTCCTAAACAATTTGCATTCATAAAGCGGGAATATTACCGATATTTTAGCTTCAATCCAAGTGTTAATTATAAAATATCAATAAGTTTCTATTTGTTTTTTTAAAATTTTGGTTACTTCTTCATCGCAGTCTTCGATTTGAGAGTGAAATTGGTCAACATAGAGGTGAAGCTCATCAATCACCAAATCATTCAAATCAACCTGCCAATTTGAAGCAGCAATGCATTCATATTGCTCTAAAAGCTGCTCCGCCCTATCTTCATCCCGGCACACAGCAATGAGTGTTGAATTATTATAGGGAAGGTTAAATTCCATCATACACCGCTGGCAGAGTACCGTTAAATCTCCCATCACTTGCAAGTGAACCAAATAAAAATCATCTTTCGCTTCTACTGTATATTGTGCGGTCAAATGACAAGGAGGAGAAAGAAAGTCAGGCAAACGCTCCAAAAGTGAGATGGTTTTAGTCTGTTGGTTTTGTTTTGCTAAATCGTGCACATTGAGCATTTGATTTTAAATCCTGAGGTCACACAGTCGCTAATTGAGTCAAAATTAAGCAAATTGTGACAAATAAAGATAATTATAGACTTATATCAGGTAATTTTACCACAAAATCGCTTTGAAACTAAGTAAAGTTTAGCTCCATATTCTTCTCAATTTATGAGATAATGGTAGAGTTCTTCTTTTTATCCCCTGTTTGCGGTAATCCTATTTTATGAAAGCAAAAGTTATTATTGGAATGTCTGGTGGTGTTGATTCTTCTGTTGCAGCCTGGTTACTAAAGGAGCAAGGCTATCAGGTAGAAGGACTTTTTATGAAAAACTGGGAGCAGGATGATAGTGAAGGATTTTGCCCCGCAGCTCAAGATTTGGCTGATGCACAATCTGTTTGTAATCAATTAGACATTCCTCTCCATAGCGTCAATTTTTCCGAACAATACTGGAAGCGTGTATTTACTCATTTTTTAAATGAATACCAACAAGGCAGGACACCTAACCCCGATGTATTATGTAACAAGGAAATTAAATTTAACGCTTTTTTAAATCATGCTTTAGAGCTAGGAGCTGATTTCATTGCAACCGGACATTATGCAAAGAACAAAGTTGAAAACGGTACCGGTTTTCTATATAAAGCTAAAGATCGCGAGAAGGATCAAACTTATTTCCTGCATGCTGTTGAACCCGCAGCCCTGGCAAAAACATTATTTCCTATTGGAGATTACACAAAACCTCAAGTAAGGGAGTTTGCTCAACAATTGGGTTTAGTGACTCACGATAAAAAAGATTCTACAGGTATCTGTTTTATTGGTGAGAAAAGGTTTAAAACCTTTTTAAATGAATTTATTCTGGCGCAACCGGGCGACATTAAAAATATGGAAGGTCAGTTATTAGGTACTCATGATGGCTTAATGTTTTACACCATAGGACAACGTCAAGGACTTGGAATTGGTGGATTACAAAATTCTGGTGACGAGCCATGGTACGTAGTAGAAAAAGATGTTCCAACCAACACGTTGTACATTGCACAAGGCAAAAACCATCCCATGCTTTATGCCCAGGGTTTGATATGCAGCCCCATACATTGGCTCATCGAACATCAGGATATACTGCCCCTGACCTGTTATGCTAAAACAAGATACAGACAAACAGAACAAGGGTGTATGATTTCACCATTAAACGAAAATCAGCATTATGTCATGTTCTCCACCCCGCAACGAGCAGTTACCCCGGGACAGTATGTGGTTTTTTACAACAAAAATCAGTGTCTGGGTGGTGCTGTGATAGAACAAATTATTAGATAATTGAGGTATACTTAGTGATATCCAGGACTTTTTAATAATATATTTAAAGTTCATGCTTAATTTATGTTAAACCGGAGTTAATATGATGCCTATAGATAGTTCCCCTACTGTTGCGGACGATCTGATTTTTTCAGTGAGTGCTGCAGATAAAGTAGCTGAATTGATTAAAGAAGAAGACAACCCGCAACTGAATTTACGTGTATCGATTACTGGAGGTGGTTGCTCTGGATTTCAATATGGATTTAGTTTTGATGAAGAGATTAATGAAGACGATACTATTATCGAACAAAGTTGTTCAAATGGTGAGGACTCTGTCAAATTACTGGTTGACTCAATGAGTTATCAATATTTACATGACGCTGAGATTGATTATGTGGAAGGAATTCAGGGTGCGCAATTTGTAATTCGTAATCCAAATGCTAAAACAACCTGTGGCTGTGGCTCATCCTTTAGTATGGATGACGAAGACTAATGAACAAGCCACTTAGGAACTAAAGTGGCTTGTTTGCTACGGATTAACTACAGGTGATGACTGCGAATTACCTTTAATACGGTTTAATAACAACACGCGTACCTATTCTGATGAAATTTTTACTTAACCAATTAGCATCCCCTGGTTTCACCCGAACACATCCATGACTGGCGTTATAATTGGGAACATCATAGGAACCATGTATGGCGTAGTATTTGCTAAAAAACATACAATACGGCATAGGCGCTCCTCCGCGTCCTACGGGATAACGGCTTGAGCGACATCCAGCCCCTCCTTTACTGATTATCCTATAACTACCGGCTGGAGTTTTACACCCTCTCCTGAGATCAGAACAATACCCCTTACCACCAGATCCTCTTCCAGTCCGGATTACTTTGCCATTTTCATTAATCGCTTTCCAGGAAAGTGTATTAGGATTAAAAATAAAGGTATTTCCAGCTGAATAAGCAGGGCTAAAAACCAAGGCCGCCATAGATATAAATAAAAAGCGAATAAAAAATTTGAAGCAGAGATTGGACTTTTCCATAATTTTTCCTATTTTTGGTTCCATCACCTTCATTTTAGTTTAATTTTTAATCAAATCAAATTTAATTTGAGCAGCTTAAGCGCAATCATGGGTTAACTAAAAGGAATTAAATTAAATAATTACAGAAATTTTCATATTTCAGGGCAAACTCCTTTCTTTTGTCCTACTATATAACTGACCACCAAAATTTCGAGTTGAAAAAGGATATTAATCATGTCAAGGAAACTACTTATAGCGTCTGCAATTGCGATTAGTACTACGATTCTTTCAGGTTTAGCCAGTGCATTAGATACTTCAGCCCCCGCCGCAAACACTACCGCTGAAATGACTAAAGACAGTTGGTTAAGCGCAATGACACCTCAACTGCCTGATCTTATTTGCAAAGGCTTTATGCAGGATGCGGATTTGAAAAAAAGATTTGATGAAATCAAAATGACTTATGAACAGTGTGTCAGTTTAATTCCTGAAAGCACAACTAAATGTCAAAATGAAATTTATGCAAATATTCCAGCTAAAATCAACAGCGAAAGTGCCGCTGTATGGGGAAAAGCTTTAGGGGAATGTATTGGTAAAGATTTTGCAATGAAACATCTGATACCAAAATCTTCTTAAATATTTTTATTTAGAACATTAATCGTGTATTAAGAGTGAAACGAAGCTCTCCAATACCACTGGAGATCTTCGTTTCACTGTTTAAAGGCATTAAACTCTATACTATCTTCAAAGCGAACCGATTAATATAAGACTCGGGGCATTAAGTAGCATTGGGTAGATAATTAAAGTTCCTCAGGTAGTGACATCAGGCTTGCATTTCCGCCTGCAGCAGTGGTATCCACAGTATACGTACGTTCGTGACATAAACGAATCAAATAATTAGGCCCTCCCGCTTTAGGACCTGTTCCAGATAAGCCTTCCCCGCCAAAAGGCTGAAGCCCGACAACTGCGCCAATCATATTTCTGTTTACATAACAATTGCCTGCATGAATTCGCTTTCTAATGTATTCTACCGTCTCATTAATACGACTATGAATTCCTAATGTTAAGCCATATCCTGTTTGGTTTATCTCATTAATAATTTTATCAAGATCCTTCATTTTATATTGAATAATATGTAACACTGGACCAAACACTTCTTTCTCCAGTGCATTAATGCTGTCAATAGCTATTGCGGTGGGAGGCATATAGTGACCACTGGCGTATTCTTCACTGATAGAACATTGATACAATACTTCATGATTTTTTTTCATTTTATCGACATGAGTTTTTAAGTTGGTCAGAGCATCTTTATCGATAACAGGGCCAACATCAGTTGCCAACCATTGAGGATCCCCAACTTGCAGTTCCGCCATAGCTCCCTTTAGCAACTCTATGGTACGAGGATAAACTTCTTCCTGGACATATAAAACGCGCAAAGCGGAACATCTTTGCCCCGCACTGCCAAAGGCCGAGCCTACAGCATCAACTACCACCTGTTCCAACAAAGCAGATGAATCAACAATCATGGCATTCTGACCACCTGTCTCTGCTATTAGAGGAATAATCTCACCGCCCCTGGTAGCCAGAGTGCGATTAATAAGATTTGCTGTATCCGTCGAACCTGTAAATAAAACTCCCTTGATGCGTTTATCCGCAACCAACACAGCACCAATAGTATCACCGGCACCAGGAAGCAATTGAACAGCTCCTGCTGGTATACCTGCCTGATGCATCAAATTAACTGCATAAGCTGCAATTAAAGGCGTTTGTTCAGCTGGTTTCGCTATAACGCAATTGCCGGTTACCAGACCAGCGATAACTTGTCCGGTGAAAATAGCCAGAGGGAAATTCCAAGGGCTGATACAAAGTATAGTTCCTCGAGGATGCAGGCTAAGTTCATTTAATTCACCGGTATAACCATTAAGACGTGTGGGTTTCGCCATTAATTTAATAGCCATATCCGCATAGTAGCGACAAAAATCAATAGCTTCTCTAACTTCAGCCACACCATCGCTCCATGTTTTTCCAGCTTCATAACAAGCCAAAGCCATTAATTCTGCCTCATTCTCCTGCATTAAATCAGCAAAACGCAGCACGGATACAGCCCGTTGTTCTACCGGGGTTTTGCTCCAGACTTTAAATGTTAAGCAGGCTTGTGTTAAGGCTTCCTCCACATCATCCAAAGAGGCATTATGGACGGTGCCTACCTGCAAATGGGATGTCTGAGGGGCATAAACCAGGCTCCCTTCCCCAAAATTTGATTTACCTTTTACCAGAGGCGTTGCAATCCACTTACCTGTTTCTAGAGCAGCAATTTTTTGTTGAAGTACTGCTCGTTCATGCCTGTTACTAAAATCAAAACCTCTGGAATTCTTTCTCCCTGGGAATAAATCATCAGGTAAAGGAATGTTTTTATTCATATTATTAAATAGAGAATTTGCTTTGGTAATGGGATCCTCTACTAACTCACTGATTGGCGCACTATCGTCAACGATCCGGTTTACAAAGGATGAATTAGCCCCATTTTCCAGCAGACGACGAACTAAATAAGGGAGTAAATCTTCATGACTACCGACTGGCGCATAAATACGACATGGAATTCCATAATATTCCTTTGGTACTACATGCTCATATAGCTCATTACCCATCCCATGTAAGCATTGAAATTCGAAATCGCGATAATCACCCACGATATTCAGGACCATTGCCACTGAATAAGCATTATGGGTAGCGAATTGAGGATATATCGCATCAGTCATGGTTAATATTTTTTTCGCGCAGGCCTGAAATGAGACATCAGTAAACACTTTACGTGTAAATACCGGATATTCTGTCAATCCTTGCATTTGGGTTTTTTTGATTTCACTATCCCAATAAGCGCCTTTGATTAAACGAACCATCATACGACGTTGTTTGCTTCGTGCTAACGCTGCAACCCAGTCCAGGACATAAAAAGCTCGTTTTTGATAGGATTGTACTGCCAGACCAAATCCGTTCCAACCGTTAAGGCTGTTATCAACAAATACTTTTTCGATCACATCAAGAGACAAATCCAGACGCTCCGATTCCTCAGCATCTACCGTCAGAGCAATGTCATATTGTTTCGCAAGTTGAGCCAGAATAAGTAATTTTGCAGGTAATTCCGCCATCACGCGAGCATGCTGGCTTTCATTATAGCGAGGATGAAGAGCCGATAATTTTATAGAAATACCGGGTCGGCGATAGACATCAGAATTTTTATCCGCTTTTTGGCCAATAGATTCTATCGCTTCTTTATAAGCTTCAAAATAACGGGAGGCATCGATTGAAGTTAATGCAGCCTCACCTAACATATCATAAGAATAACGATATCCTTTCGCCTCTTTTTTTTTGGCTCGGGTTAACGCTTCATTTATGGTGCGTCCCATAACAAATTGCTTACTCATTATTCGCATGGCTTTGTCGACTGCGGTACGAACAACGGCTTCACTACTCCGGTTTACCAGTTTCAGTAAGGCTTTAGTCAGAGTATTTTCTGCCTTTTCCGGTGTTAGAACCTTACCTGTAAGCATCAAAGCCCAGGTGGTGGCGTTAACAAAAAAAGAGTCGCTCTGTCCACGATGTGCTTTCCAATCACCGCCTGCCAGTTTATCTTTAATCAAATTATCTATTGTTGCATTATCGGGCACACGTAATAATGCTTCTGCCAGACACATTAACGCAATGCCTTCATCACTGGATAAAGCATATTGAGTTAGAAAAGAGTCAATCCCCGTGGTTTTTTTGCGCTCAAATCGCACGGCTTCGACTAATTTTGTAGCACTTATATTAATAGCTGACATTTGATGAGAGTCTAGAGCTGCTTTGTTGCATAGTTCACTAATTAAAGACAATTCATCCGTACGATAGGCATCATTTATAGCAGCACGTAAACCCTGGGGTAAAGAAAGAGCCTGCTTTTCCAGCATAATATATACTCCGAAATCTAAAAAGTGTCATGATAAAAGAACTTCGCTTACAATGAATTAATTGAAAAGACTTCAGCTCCAGATTAGTGCATATTATAAGCGTTCTAACGTATCTGATAAAGCTAAAATGCACTTTAAATGGAGCTTTTTTAGAACTAAATAATCCCACACAATACAAAGTTTGCACATAAAGTTAACGCAATAAACATGAAAAATGTATAAATTTTCACCAAAATGTGTTACCATGGCTCCATTCAATTAAGTCAGTTGATTTAAGTTGATGAATTGAATAATAATTTACCCTGATGAGCAAGTATAGCTCTGATAATTTTACAATTACTTTTTTTGGCAATATAATCACCATCTTTTTAAAGACCAATATCGGTGATTAACAAGAAGAAAGGAGCAGTATGAATACCTTATTAACTCTAATATCAACCGTCCTATTGACAAGTAATATCACATCGAGCGCACCAATATTTGCTCAGCCCGGCCCAGATTTAAATACACAAGTACAACACTTAAGTAATAAAGCACATGGATTAAACAAAAACGTACTTAAACTAGCCCTAACCGCATATACAAATGCCAATAAACGCGGCGCTGTTAAAAAACCTGTACTTACTGTTATTGATTACTCATTACCCTCAAACAAACAACGCATGTGGGTTTTCGACGTGCGCAATGAGCGCCTCTTATATAATACTTATGTCGCCCATGGTAAAAATTCAGGAGTAGTAGCCAATCATTTCTCTAATAGGGAGTCAAGTAAAGAATCAAGCCTGGGAACTTACATCACTAAAGACACGTACATCGGTCATAAAGGATATTCATTGAATTTACAGGGGCTGGATAAAGGCTTTAATGATCATGCGTATAACAGACGTGTTGTGATTCATGGTGCCTGGTATGTAGAACCTGATTTTATTAAAAGAGCAGGTCGTGCTGGTTTATCTTGGGGATGTCCTGCTATAGCACAAACATTAGCCAAGCCGGTGATTAATACGATTAAAAATGGATCAGTGGTATTTGCCTATTTCCCCGATAAAAACTTCTTATCTCATTCAGGTTATCTTGTAGCCTAATCATTTAAATAAATCACACAAATAAGAAAGCCAGGGCTAGCCTGGCTTTTCGCAGTCATCCGTATAAGAACATCCCGTTCTTATGGTCATCCTGACAAATCAGTTCCATCTGATTACAAATCCTTTTGTCTGACTCATATCCATACAAGTCATACTTACAATTTAGCAATTCATGACGCGAAGCGCAAGCCCTGTAATGAGCACTTCCCTATCAGTTTAATCAAATTATAAACTACCACTTAAAAAATATGTATTATTTTTCAATGGCTTAAAATTTACAACCTCTTTCGACCAGTGCATCACCTGCCATTCTCTCTCGACCTATTGAGAGATCTCTTACATCAAATCGAGCAAATTAGTAATCAGATAAATTAATTAATATAAGCACATTCAAAATGAGATTTTAAATCATGTAATGTCAGATATCGGTTTATTTGTTACAATATACTCAATTTAAACTCAAAGTGTTACTTATGTATTACTCATATAACGAAATCCAGGATCAATTTGTCTCAACGAATCAACCCATATCTTCACTCGCTGTAGAACTTGCAGTGAGTCAATTGAAGATGCAGGCTGAATCAATAGGGGAAAAGTTCAACTGTGTTGTACTAAATCGAAATGAATCTTTTGATGAATTATTAAATTTTATAAATCATTTAAAAGAGGATATTCAAACCAGTCAACGCGTTCAAATTATTTACCGGGTAAAAAATCATTGGTCCACTATCGATGTCGAAACTCATAACGGTCACATTAATATGCTAATGATAGACCACACCAATGGGGGATCTGCATTGAACGATACAATTGCAGCGGTAAATCAGGCTTTACCCGATGTAACTATAAAATGCATCCGTTTCAACCCCAAAAAAGATAGAGGTAATTGTGCTTATATGGCAATAAACGATGCATTTTGCCTCTCAAAATTTGATTCCCTTCACAAAGAGATTCATTTAAATCCAAGTAATAGCAATTCGAAAACAATTCAGACAGGTAAAATATACCCTAGAAAACAGGACTCGAAGCACGTCGATTTCATATCATTATCTGAATGGCCGGATAAATATGGTTCTTTGGTCACCAACTACTTCCCTTCCCTTTCATCAAACAAACTTGGACCTCTTAAAAACAATCAACCATTTGTGACCTTAAATGCCCCTGCACAAGAAGATAAAGCAGTTTCAAATATAAAGGTAAACTTAATTCAAAGCACGCTAAAATATATCAAAAATCATCAAAACGATCATAAAATAAAACTGTTATTTGCCCTGCATAACCTGGACGCGGCTATTAAAAATATGCGTACGTATGCAGATATTATGATGCCGGAGACTAGTCATAAAAGGCATCAGATTAATCTGCTGGTAAATAGGCTGGAATCGTTAGCCGGTAAATTCATTTTTGCAACCAAATTAAATAAGCCAACGAAACATGATTTTTTTCTATTTAAGAACGAGATTGCTCATGAAATAAATCAAAGCCAGGATGCCATGCAAGATCATCGACACTATTGGAAAGTAGTATTAGCGAATGTAGCTTTGGCCTTAACGGGTATTGGCGCTATATTCCTTTTTGTTAAATCTCTATCTGAAAAAAAACCCACATTTTTCTTTAATCAAACTCAGCGAGAGGAAAATTTAAATAAAGTGAAATCACAAGTTAAAGAGATAGATAATCTTCTAGCGGAAAATAAAACAATTGCCTCGCAACACGCTCCTCTGTAAGAGTTGCTTGATTATAATTCAAGATATGTTAGTTTATTCTAGTTATAAATAGATACGAGCAGGATTATGAATCAACAAATGAATGCAACAGTTAAAAAAGATAAGCTTGAAATCATAGATTGGCTTATAGAGCATTTTCCCAGTGCATTTTTCAAAAAGGGTAACCAGGTAAAACCGCTTAAAATTGGCATATTTGATGATATTATCGATTTTTACGAGCGTCTGGATAGTCCCCCGTTTAGTAAGAAATCACTAAGAGAGGCTTTGAGTTATTATAGTGCTTCCCCTGCTTATTTAAGCTGTCAAAAAGCTGATGTGGCGCGAGTTGATATTTATGGCAATGAAATTGATGTGGTAACGCCTGATCAGGCTAAATATGCATACCAGCGTTTTCAAGAACGCTACGCGAAAAAGAAAGAACAACATTAACGAACTGCAAGATCCTCTTGATAAATACTTCCTATCAGAGGATCCCTCAACCGACTGATTCATATTGGAATTTTATATTATACCAGAACAATTAAATCAAATGCGTATTGACCTAGATTACATTAGTTCTTAGCGAACAAGCTGGTATCAACCTATCGTTAGGCACAGTCGCAAATTATTCACGTAACGCAATAAGATAATTTACTGTCACATCCTGACTCAACGAAGCCAATCGAGTTAATGGGTTGTAATTAATCCCGTTCATGCCCTCTAAATGTAAATCAAATAAACGAGCCATCGCTACAAGCTCACTGGGTTTGATAAATTTATTATAATCATGTGTTTGCCGAGGTAGGATTTTTAAAATATATTCAGCGGCAATAATCGCACTGGCATATGCTTTTAACGTTCGGCTAATCGTTGATAAAAACAAAAACCCATTTGGTTTTAGCAGACGCTTACAATGTTTCAATACGAGTTCCGGATTCTGCACATGCTCCAGCATCTCCATGCAGGTGATAACATCAAAAGGCTCACCTTCATAATCTTCAATGGGGGCACACTGATAATCAATTAAAAGGTTATTTGATATGGCATGTTCTTTAGCGACATCAATTGCGTCACATTCCGCATCAAGTCCAGTTACCTGAGCGCCACATCTGGCCATAGCTTCACACAAAATCCCGCCACCACATCCAACATCTAAAACACGAGCGTTGGGAAGATCGGTATATTTTTTTACAAACTCAAGGCGTGTCTCATTTATATCATGTAAGGTTTTAAGGGGGCCCTGTTTATCCCACCAGTGAGTTGCGTGTTGGGCAAATTTATTGACTTCCTGATTATCAATGGTCGAATCATAATTGTTCATTTGATAGCAAATCCAATGGTTGAAAAAACTGTATTACTTCTGAATTAGTTATAAAGCTTAAATTGAAGGGATGTTCAGCACTTAATGCAATAGGTAGTTTATTAGGTACCAATGTTTTTGCAATTCGGCCAAATAAAATAAGTTCAATATCCGCCGCCCTTGTTGTCTCTAACTGCTTCAGAAGTTCCTGCATGAATGGCATCCAGTGTCTCGCATGGTAAGGCACTTTGCCTTCACTGTAAACTAAACTCGCATTAAGCAGTAGTATGCCCTTCTTCATCATCCCTTCAAAAAAATCCGTAGCAGTCTGCACCAGCGTACTCTTATCAAGAGCTGCGATAGCGGATTGGGACGTGTCCGTGCTTAACGAACCACGTGCTACCAATAACATTTTAATCCAGTTACGTAACGAAGTAGCTCTATTTACGGGCTTGCTCAACCCTTGAACAGACCAAAGACTCTCTACAGATTGATCCCAAAACGCATAGCCATTCGCGGAGATAGCTCGAGGATAAGGAGATTCGCCAAATAAAATATATCGTGTTTGGGATAAGGGCATACTAAATGCCGCAAATAACTGACTGATGCCCGGAAGCCAAGTACTTTCCTGAGTTAATTGTTTTAAATAATCTTTATCCATGACAACTAAAGCATTTTTAATAAGTTCATGCCACTCAGGATGAAATCCTGAAAAATTAATGTTAGTCACATCCCATACTCATGGTTAAATACGATTGATTATAAAGGTTAAGAACTTAATACACTAGAAACAGCTATTTTTATTTAAGCAAATAATTTTATTATCGCTGCCATAATAAGTACATAGACAAAACTGATATACACAAATGTACTTATGTATCCGGCGATAATAAACACTCCATCTTTTTCAATAAGTCCCAGACTAAATACGATAAGAATGAATGCAAAAATAAAATTACTAAATGGTATAGGCAGCATCAGTAAAATGGATAAACAAAAAATAATAAATCCGTTTAACACTTCGAAAAAACGAAAATTCATCAAAGGCAAGCGAGGTTTTAAGAGGTACTCCATTTTTTTCAGATAAGGAACAGATGTATGAATCACTTTCGATATGGTTCCCTTATTAACAGTACGATTCGCAACCGATTTGGGTAACCATAAAGTTTTTCTGCCGATGATTAATTGCAATGCAAATAGCGCGATTGGAATACTAAAGAAAAATGAAATACCTGGAATTGCTGCAAAAGGTAAGGCACTGGGTAATGAAAAAAATAAAAGGGCAATACCAAATGCACTCTCACCCAATCGATCCAGAATAGACTGGTAGGTTAACAGTCCCGATTTTTTTTTGTCGTTGGCTATTTCCAGTAATATATCTGAAGCACGATCAGGCGCTTTTTTCATAAGTTACTTCCTTGCATCATAAACTATAAAATACAAACAACATATCAAGACTTTTCTTTCAAAACCAGTTAATAATGCGTAATGAGCTTACAGAGCATATTAACCAGCCCTACATGACTCATTAAAAGTGAGAGTAATTTAAACTGTTTTCATTTAAATCAATTCTTTGCTAGTATTATCTAAATTTATACAGAAATTATGGAATAAATCTAAATGTCTCATTTTGATACAATTTATGAAGCCGCAATAAAACGTGACGCAAGATTAATTTCGCTTCTTTTAATGAGTGAAGGAATTTCAATTGATGTAATGCAGGGGCTGGCACTTACTCCAGCAGGATTACTGGCGCAAAATGGTGAGTGGGAAAGCACTCGCTGGTTAATGCAAGAGTTTGGTGCGAAGGTGGGCAATATTTTATATGGTGCCATTATTGGTGGCCATATTAAATACTATGAACCCACTCAGGATGATGAGCCAGGCGAGAACTCTAAAAATACCGCAATGCGCCTTATATGGAGTAAATACTCCAAAAGTAATGATCACGAAATGACTATAGCCTTTGCCCAACTTGGCTTAGTACATTGGGAGCGACTTCAGGAAAATATTGAATTGATTAATTTCGCTATTTTGGGTTCAGCGTACACAAACAATAGAGATTTAATAGATACCTTATTCACTCTGGAGCAACCCAATAAATCTGAAGCATTGGCTAATGGAATCATAGGCGCGGCCTGTGGTAATCATAGAGTATTAATGTATGAATATATGAAAATGTATGAACGACATTATTCCCATCATGAAAATTATAAAATTCAGGTTAAAAATTATGCTTTAAAAGGAGCAGCCCAGGGCGAACAGATCGATCTTATAATTGAAATCGGTAACAATTTTATTGAGCCTGGTTCTATAACCATGAATATAGATGCAGCTATATACGAATTAATCTCTGGGAATAATATTCAAATTTTGTTGAAGCTTCTCAATAAGCTCGATAAAGACCATGATCTTTACGCTGCCCAAATAACGGCAACACGGCTGAATAAACCAAAAATACTTGAAGCATTAATTCATTATAATTTGAATAATATAATTGATTACGAGACAATTGCTCACCAAATTAAACCTTGGGCAAAAAAAAGTGATGATTTGTTGCGCTATTTAGCTCAATTTAATTCGCCCAATTTTGTTAAAAGCATCTGTGCCTTTTTTCATACTAATCCAATCTTTAATTTACCGGAGGAAGTAAAGCAGAAACTTACAGAAATTCAAAATAAAGCTCTGGCTATTATAGAGTTAAAACAAAAATATGATCTAGAGACTATTCAGGCCCTCTTTTATCAAAAATATCAATACCAGGAAAATAATTCAAATCGTCCCTCTTCCTTTCCCAATAAAGAAGAATTAAGTTTAAACAAATGGCAATTAAATGATCTTATCAAAAAGATTGGAAAGAAGATTGAATTAAATGAGGTTAAAGAAAAACTTATTAAACGACTTGAAAGATATATGAGTAATTTATCCTTTTGGAAAAGTAACCATGGCGAACGATGTAAAAGTTTTCTGCTTGCAATAAAAGACACACCAGGTAGCAAAGAGGTTACCGAACTTGTATCTACTCAATATAGCCTGTTTCACAATCGAGAGAATCAAAATCAAACAAAAGACCCTAATCCACCGAAGCATCAGCAAAAACTTAAAAACAACACACAAGATGAATTCTATCAAGCTTTAAAAGAGTATTATGATACTATGACCACAGATAAGCTGATTGTTGAGATAGATCAAAAATCGGAGACATTTACTTTAATTAATTATTAATCTATTTGAGTTAATGCTGGCTCTTAAATATGCCTAACTTTATCGGTAGAATAAAATAATTTAGTTGGATTGCTTCTATATTTTTTTAATCTAGTTTACTTTTTGCCATGTTGTCGATTGAGTAAAAAGGAGCAAACAGCCTTTTTCTCTACACTATAATCCTATATGATACATCCTCACCAGTTTAGGATGAACATCATGAGTGAAAAGGATTCTACCCCTCCAAAAGCCCCTTTCCCATTTTTTAAAGCAGGTTTATTCGGGATGTCTCTCGCAGGCTATGCTGTAACCCGTAAGAATTACAGTGCTTCCTTACGGTTTTATCAGAAAACCGGTGGCGGTGGTATTAATATTTATAAGAAAAAAGACGGACAATCCAAACGCTTTTTCGCCATTGACTATCATCCCTTCTGGAATCCAGCAAAAAAAGAAAGTTCGTGGAAGTTACATTACCACCGCGGAGAAAACTCTAACCAAATGAAAAAACACAGGCCTTACCAAGGCTGGTAGTATTTAAGCACAATAACACATTACAATTTCTGGGCATTTGCTATACTAGCCTGATTATAATTAAATCTGATGTACAATGCAGTCAAAACATAATTTTTTTTGCTCATTACCCATTGAAAGAATTCTCGAATGCTTGAGTAAATTATCCCTGCAACAATTAAATAATGGAGGGAGACCATGGGTAAATCATTATATTAATGATCTGGCGCAAATTTCATTATTTACTAATAAGGGTGCCGAATATAATGCTTTTCGTAATGAATATTTAAAAAGATGGACTATTGCCGATAATCTGGACTGGGTACATGTTTCTAGCTTCCCAACAAATGAAATGCTTTATTCAGCATTAAAAACTTTTAATGTCCCAAATAATCCTTTGTTTTACGTTCAGAGAGTTCTCTATTGGCTAAGTGTTATCATACATAGAAATCAAACAGACAATATAGACTTTGCTCGTGAAATAAGTTTACATTTTCACAATGAATTTGAGAGTTTATTTAAGAGGAATGTTCATTTAGCACTAATAAAATTGAGTGCCTATGGAGCGAGTCTTAATTTAAATCAAAAACTTAGAATTTTATCTATAGTACTACACCAGAAAAACCAATATGACGATTCTGAGCTAGAGCTGGTGAAGCAATACCTTACTCTATTGGCACCCACCCTACCCGATCTGAATCGGAATCAAATCGTATTAACAGCCTTCAAAAGGCTGACATTCCAAGGGCCACACGATAAAAAATATTTTAAACTTCCTTTATTAATAGTGACGACCTTATATAACTGGTTAAATAATTCGCAGAAAGAAAAAGCTGTTGCTATTATTTTAAGAAAACTACACTACACCGAACATGAATTGGTCAAATATGCTTTGATAAACCTCCATGCATTAGTAAAAACAATTATCTTTTCAAAATCAGAATGGGCAAAAACAACAATTAATTTAATAATTGAACGCATTATTAATTCTATTTTAGAAAACGTAAAACATTACGAATTTGAATTAATTAAATATGCGTTTCCAATCTTAACTACTTTGATAAAAGAATTAAATAATAAGCAAATAGAGCGAATCATTGAAATTTCATTAAATTCAACCAATGATTTTAAGGATAATGTTCTATTATTTTTGCAGAGAGTCAACTATTTAAAACCACAATTTTTAATTCAAAGTGCAATCCTGGAGAGATTAAAAGAAAATATTAATAATCCCCAATTATCTAAATACAGTTTCCCATTAACAGTTCATGCGATTAAAATTTTAAAAATCTTTAATGAGCCTTTTGAGTTAAATAAAGATCTTTTAAATATAGATAAATTAATTCAGAATCAGGTGGCTGTATACCCGTATTTAGAAGTGGTTTTAGAGAACCTTAACCTTGATAGAATTAATTCTTTTATACAAAAATTTCCATGTCCTAAAATAGCTACGCAGGCACATGTCCAGATGATTGCCCTTCTGTTATCGAAGCTGGATAATGAAATAATTAACTGTTATTTCAAAAATACTCAAGCACCGTTATTCTATTTGGCCTATAAATCCTTTAAATTGACAGAAAATAATTACGCCATAATCGG
>JAUXYG010000163.1 GCA_030694525.1 Legionella sp.
AGAAATAGCCATGGTTTATGCTCGGGAAGGTGCGCTAATTGCCATTGCTGATTTTAATCTGGAACAAGCGAACCTTGCTGCCGAAGAAATTAAATCACTCGGAGCAGAGGCAATAGCTGTCGCCATGGACGTCACGAATGAGCAACAGGTTAATGAGGGCATAGAGAGTGTGGTGCGGCAGTTTGGTGGTGTTGATATTCTCGTCAGTAATGCCGGTATTCAGATTATAGAGTCCATTGATAAACTTAATTTTGCCGATTGGAAAAAAATGCTCGCCATCCAGTTAGACGGCGCATTTTTAACGTCTCGGAGCTGTTTGAAGCATATGTATGCAGCCGGTAAAGGCGGCAGCATCATATTTATGGGCTCCGTTCATTCAAAGGAAGCCTCGGTTCTTAAAGCCCCATATGTAACTGCCAAACATGGCTTGATTGGCTTATGTAAAGTAATCGCCAAAGAAGGCGCTGCTCATAACGTGCGAGCTAATGTGATTTGTCCAGGTTTTGTCCGCACACCACTCGTCGAAAAACAAATTCCAGAACAGGCAAAAGAACTAGGTATCAGCGAAGAAGACGTCATTAAAAAAGTAATGCTTAAAGAAACAGTGGATGGCGAATTCACCACCACCGACGATGTAGCGCAGACTGCCCTCTTTTTTGCTTCATTTCCAACGAACGCTTTGACTGGTCAATCATTGATTGTAAGTCATGGTTGGTTTATGGAGTAATTATGGCTGCCAGTAAGAAACATAAAAAACCAAACTTTAAATACATCGCTTGCACGTTCCAGGGTGGGGGTGCTTTGGGGGCATACCAGGCTGGTGTATTAAAAGCGCTGGATGAAGCAGGATATTATCCGAACTGGTTCGTAGGGACCTCAATTGGGGCAATTAATGCGGCAATTGCTGCGGGCAATCCTGAGAATATTCGCGTTGAGAAAATGTATCAATTTTGGGATTATATTTCTACCCCACCGCTCCTGGAGGCAGAGATAATTCCAGATGACCTATCCAGTAGAAAACTGGCTCATTTTCTGTCGTCACACTCTTCGATGCTTTTTGGTCAACCCGGATTTTATGCGCCACGTTTTCCGCCCCCGGAACTGCACTGGCACAATACAGCCGATGAAATTAGCTATTACGATATTTCTCAATTAAAAGATACTTTAGAAAAATTTGTTGATTTTGACCGCATTAATTCCAAAAATATTACTCGTTTAAGTGTAGGAGCGGTTGAAATATGTAGCGGAAAAATGATTTATTTTGATTCGCATCATCAAAAAATGGGTCCAGAGCATATCATGGCAAGTGCTGCTCTTCCTCCGGGTTTCCCTGCTGTAGAAGTAGAGGGAAAATTATACTGGGATGGCGGAATCGCTAATAATTCCCCAATAGGGTATGTACTAGCGAACCAGGATCAAAGACATACCTTGTGCTTTATGATTAACCTCTTTAATTCCTATGGACTAAATCCCACTACCCTTGATGAAGTGTACAAACGTAAAAAGGATATTGAATTCTCCAGCCGTTTTGCCAAGCTCATTCAGCTATACCAGCAAATACAATCCTTAAAAAACAGTATCAATCTATTGGCACAATTTGTTCCCCCTGAAAAACGTTCTGATCCAGAATTAAAATTATGTATGGCTAAAGGGCATGAATGCACTATCTCCCTGGTTCATTTTCTATATGAAGAAGATGAAAGTGAGCTCTCCTCCAAAGATTATGAATTCTCCCAAAAAACCATTCGAGAACGAATGGGTAAGGGATATCGGGATGGGAAACGTGCGGTTAAAAAATCTCCCTGGATAGAGCGAGTCCCTTTAACAGAAGGTATTTCGTTACATGAAATATCCAAAACAAAATACGTTCAAAAGGAACAATAGAATGAATGAGGCGGAGGTATTAAAACAGGCATTTGCAATGCCTATTTCTAGTCCTGCATACCCACGTGGACCGTATCGATTTATTAACCGTGAATATTTAATTATTACTTATGAAACCGATTTGGATCTGTTGAAAGAAGTGGTACCCGCCCCGTTAGAGGTAACGGAGCCGATAGTAAAATTTGAATTTATTCGCATGCCAGATTCTACCGGCTTTGGCGATTACACCGAATCAGGTCAAGTTATTCCAGTGCAGTTTCAAGGTCGCGCCGGGAATTACACTCATGCCATGTATCTTGATGATCACCCCCCTATAGCAGCAGGACGAGAGATCTGGGGTTTTCCCAAAAAACTGGCTACCCCCAAATTACAAGTTATTAATGAAACATTACTCGGTACCTTGGAATATGGCCCATGTCGTATTGCTACTGCAACTATGGGATATAAGTATGAAACGCTTGAGACTGAAAAAGTGGCGCAATCAATGAGGACGCCCAATTATTTACTAAAAATAATTCCTGATGTTGACGGCAGCGTTCGAATCTGCGAGCTTGTAGAGTATTACTTAACAAATATTACTGTCAAAGGAGCATGGCAAGGGCCCGCACAATTGGAACTGGCTCATCATGCTTTGGCACCTGTTGCAAATTTGCCGATAAAAAAAATAATAAGTGGTGTTCATTTACAATCCGATCTAACCCTTCCCTATGGAAAGGTGATTCATGATTACATGCGGTAATTGTTTTATATTTTAGTGAGGGAAAACTAAATGTTAATTTTGATTGGTTATATGGTAATATTTCTCTCTGTGTTTGGGGGGTTTGCCCTTGCAGGAGGACATCTTGCTGCAGTTTTTCAGCCCTTGGAATTACTTATTATCGGCGGGGCTGCGCTCGGTTCTTTTATTGTAGGCAACAGTACCACTGTTTTAAAATCGGTATCAAAAGCCCTTCCCGGAGTTTTTAAAGGGCAAAAAAATGCCAAAACCATGTCTGTAGCGCTTTTAAGTCTCTTGTATGCCTTATTAAACAAAGCAAGACAGCAAGGTTTGATGTCTCTGGAAACAGACATAGATAATCCAAAAGAAAGTCCCATATTCAGTAATTATCCCTCTTTACTCGCGCAACATCATGTTATTGAATTTATCTGTGATTATTTAAGGCTTATTATTACTTCTAATATGCAACCGTTCCAACTGGAAGCGTTAATGGATATGGAAATTGAATCGCATCATGAGGAGGAAATGATTCCGGCAAATGCCATCACCAAACTGGCCGATGCAATGCCTGCATTTGGTATTGTGGCGGCTGTATTGGGTGTGGTTCATACCATGGAGTCCATCAGTCTGCCTCCATCTGAGTTAGGTGTACTAATAGCTCATGCATTAGTAGGAACATTTTTAGGTATTCTCATCGGTTATGGGTTTATCGGCCCCATCGCTACCGCAATGGAGCAGCGCGCGAATCAAACCCAGGTCATGTTGCAGTGCATTAAAGTAACGATATTGGCCAGTTTGCATAACAACCCACCCATTATTGCTATTGAATTTGGTCGTAAAGTATTGTTTTCAGCACAACGACCTTCATTCAATGAACTCAATGATGAAATTAAAAATGCTAAGGCGACACCAGCCGCAGCAGATATAAATAGCGTAACTGAACCTGCAACCAGCTAGAGCCCTTTTATGAATGAGATAAATGATATCAGTGATCCAATTGGCGATGAGGTCGACAAAAAAGAAAAAAAAGACAAAACTTTTATCACGCCAATTATTAAAAAAGTAAAAAAACACGGGCATGCACACCATGGTGGCTCCTGGAAAATTGCATTTGCTGATTTTGTTACCGCAATGATGGCCTTTTTTTTATTAATGTGGTTGGTAGCTTCTTTAAATAAGGCGCAGAAGGCGGGTATTTCAGAATATTTCAAACAACCCATTAAAATAGCCCTTCTGGGGGGAAAAAACATGGGAAACCAGAAAGTTGATGTCAAGGGGGGCGGGCCAAATGTCGAGGATTCCGAGGGTCAAGTTTCAGCCAGCAATAAACCCTTAGTTAATCAACAAGCTGCAGAAAGCAAGGAGTTAGCTGAATCGAAAAAAGCAGAACAAAAAAAACTTGAAGACTTAAAAGCGGATATCAATTTAAGCATGGATAATGATCCTGGACTTGCCGGGTTAAAAAAACAATTACTAATGGATGTAGTTACCGATGGTTTGCGAATTCAGTTGATTGATAATCAGAATAAGCCAATGTTTGATGTAGGCTCCGATAAAATCAATCCTGACATCCAGCCAATTCTGAACAATATTGCCAAATTACTCAATTCCGTACCCAATAAAATAACCATCCAGGGACACACCGATGCGAGTCCCTACCATAATCCTGAAGAACTGGAATACACCAACTGGGAATTATCAGCGCAGAGAGCCAACGCGGCACGCCGTGCATTAATTCAAGCCGGGTTGGATGAGCACAAAGTCATGACCGTAACTGGTTTCTCATCCACTGTATTGCTCGACAAGACAAATCCATTGAATCCGGAAAATCGCAGAATCAGTATTATCGTTATGAAAAAAGGAGCTGAAGATAAAATTACTACTAATAAATAGTGCTTATCGCGGCTCTTGATTAAGAGTAATGTAACTAAAACTGAAGGAACATCCTAACTTAAAGCCGAGTCTTTAAGAATCAGACCGTTGTAAATTACCCTTTAAACACTAAAAAGTGACTCAATCCTTACACATGCAATATAATTGTTTATAATTAAGTAAATAGTTACACTCTAGTTCCAAATAGGAGTTATGACCATGTATAAGAAAGCAGGAATGTACGTTCTGATGTTAGTCACCACACTTTGCCTTTCAGGCTGCTGGACTACTAAATCAGGACAAAAATCAGGGATTATTGTTAAAGTTGCCAAAGAAGGTAATTATTGGGCTACCTACGAAGGTGAACTTATTAGAGGCGGCCTGGAGAATGCCAGTGGGGCTACTGGACGTGAATTTCATTTTACCATTGGACAATTTCGCTCCGAACTGGTAAAAAAAGCAGAAACAGCATTACAAAACAATGATCACGTCATCGTTACCTATCATTGCGAAGGATTAGTCGCTCCCTGGCGCGGAGAAACCAATTGTTTTGCGGATGACATTAAAATTGTGGACAAAAGTTTAGTCACCAATCCATTATTGAGAAAGGAAAATTCCAATTAATCCTAAGTTTAGAATGATGATGAAGCATCTTGACGCACAGATGCTTCATCATACTGATACTCTTTACCCATTCCAATTTAACTCAAACTTTAATCGCCTGAAATAAGATATTTTTATAATCTTCTACAGCAAACTGCATTGGGTTTGATGAGGAAGCAGCATCTTCCGTTGCCATTTTTGCAATTCGATCTACTTGTACTCTATCAATACCAATATCAGTCAACGATGCTTCAATGCCTAACTCGAGACGAAGCTGAAGAATCCAATCAATAAAGCCATCAAAACCATTATCAATGGACAGATAACCAGCCAATCTATTAATTTTTTGCTCAATTGCTGGGCGATTAGCGACAAGCACGTAGGGCATTAATATCGCATTTAAACGGCCATGATGCACATCGTATATAGCTCCCAAGGGATGAGCCAAAGCATGCATGGCTCCTAGACCTCGCTGAAAAGCTGTGGCGCCCATGGCTGATGCTACCAACATATTACAACGAGCCTCAATATGGGTACCATTATGGAATGCAGTGAGCAGGTTCTCTTTTATTAAACGAATCCCCTCAAGAGCAATCCCTTCCGCCATAGGATGATAATAAGTGGCGCAATAGGCCTCAAGACAATGCGATAAGGCATCCATGCCGGTTGCCGCAGTTAGTGCTTGCGGTAATCCTACCGTTAATTCAGGATCAATTATTACAATAGCTGGCAACATGTGCGGATGGAAAATAATTTTTTTTATACGCTGTTGTGTGTCAGTAATCACCGAGGCGCGACCCACTTCTGAGCCCGTACCCGCTGTTGTCGGTACAGCCACAACCGGTGCCATCGCAGCAACATTTACGCGTTGCCAATTATCACCGACATCCTCAAAATCCCAAAGCGGCCTGCTTTGCCCCACCATAAGAGCAATTGCCTTGGCACAATCCAAAGCGGAACCACCACCAAAAGCAATGACTCCGTCATGTAGTCCAGCCCGATAAGCACTTACTCCATCCATGACATTCTCTTCGGTTGGGTTGGCTTTGATTTGACTAAATACCCCAACATTCAAATCGGCACTGCGACATAACTGAATGGCTTTGCCTACTAGCAATGAGGGAGCAAGTCCGGGGTCGGTAACCAATAAAGGAGCCTTCATTCCTAGTTCAATACAGGCTTGCGGCAGCTCGCTGATTCTCCCGGAACCAATACGAATTCGGGTAGGATAATTCCAATTAGCTCTTAAAGAGTTATTCATGTGTTTTCCTTAAATACTGGTTTTTATATGAAACGATTTCGGCCTGGTAAACGAGTCATAACCCATAGCGGATAAGGTACAACCTCGTCCTGAGTTTTTGACTCCCGTCCATGCTAAAGCCGGGTCCAGATAATCACAGCGATTAATAAAAAAGGTTCCGGTTTGAAGGTGCTCGCCCAGAGCAATCCCCTTTTCAATATCTTTGGTAAATACTGCAGCAGTCAATCCAAAATCACTGTCATTCATCATTTTTATTGCTTCATCGTCATCGCTAACTGACATAATCCCCACCACAGGGCCAAAGGTTTCTTCGGTCATAATTCTCATTTGATGCGTTACATCGGTTAACACTTGGGGGGCTAAATAAGCGCTCCCTGGTGCATCCATTATAAAATCACGAGGATTAATATGGCCTTTAGCTCCCTGCGCAATCGCATCGGCAATTTGCTCGCGGACAAAATCTGCTGCAGAGGCACGAACAAGTGGGCCTAAAGTCGTTTGGGGATCATCTGATCGACCAAGGGTATACTGTTTGACCAAAGCCACCGCTTTACTGACAAATTCCTCATAAACATCCTGATGAACGTATATTCTCTCAATGCCACAACATGATTGACCCGAGTTAAAAAATGCCCCATCAATTGCGGTCGCAACAGCATAATCCAAATCCGCATCATGTCGAATGTAAGCCGGATCTTTCCCTCCAAGCTCCAGACCCATTGTTATAAACTTACCTGCTACGGCTTTTTCAATTTGTGCCCCACCTGGAACAGAACCGGTAAACGCTATGGAATTAATGACCGGTGATTGGGCCAAATGCTCAGTATTGTCATGGGTCAGATGCAGATACTGAAAGACACCTTCTGGTAAACGTGCGTGCTTAAAGGCTTCAGCAAAACGCTCTGCTACTAAAGGGGTTTGTGAAGAATGCTTTAAAATCACACTATTTCCGGCCATTAGAGCAGGGATTATTGCGTTAACCGCAGTTAAAAATGGATAATTCCATGGAGCAATAACCAGCACTACTCCTAATGGCTCTCGCTTGATATAGCGAATAAATCCTTCTTTTTCTGGTAATTTCCTGGGCGCCAGAGCTGATTTCGCAATAGAAATCATATATCTTGCTCTTTCCTCCAGACCCTTTAGCTCGCCAGCCGCATAAGCTATCGGTCGCCCCATTTGCCAGCATAGTTCTTGAGCAATAACGTCTGTATGTGCGATCAGATAATCAACAGCTACACTACAGTACTCCTCTCGTTCAGCCAGTGAGGCGACACGCCATAATTTTTGTGCTTTATTGGCATGGTTTAAAGCGGAGTTAATTTCATGTTTCGTGGCAAAATGGCGCTCGACATACAATGAATTATCTATTGGAGAAAATGTTTTTAAAGTCTCGATCATGGTTCATCCGTTAATTGTGTTACTGAAATAAGTCATTAGATGATTTCAAAGTACCGATCTAACTCCCAGTCGGTAATATGTTTTCTAAATTCCCTCTCCTCCCACTCTCGAGAAGCAGCAAAATGCGTTACAAAATCTGCGCCAAATAACTCACGAGCTGCATCAGAATGCTTTAATCTTTGAGCGGCGTCCCATAAAGTGCGGGGTAAGGCTAATTCGTTGCTATGAGATTGTTCGTAAGAATTACCCTTCACTTCAGGTTCAGGCTCCATTTCATGGCTAACACCATATAATCCCGAACCAATAGCCGCTGCCAATGCAAGATAGGGATTGGCATCAGCAGAACCGAGACGATACTCGATACGCTGCGATTTAGGACTACCCGGAATGACTCGCAGGGCAGTGGTTCTGTTTTCCACCCCCCAGGTTGCATCTGTAGGTGCCCAGAATCCGGGAATTAAACGCGAATAACTGTTCACGGTAGGAGAAAACATGGATAGTAATTCTGGCATCAGACGTTGCTGTCCGGCAAGAAAGTGATTTTGAGTGCTACTCATTTGATGGGGGCCATCAGCATCATAAAAAATAGAGTCACCATTTTCTTTACTTCTTAATGAAATATGAATATGACCACTTTGTCCGGGATAATCTGGAGACCATTTTGCCATGAACGTTGCCATTTTATTATCGCGCTGAGCAAGGATCTTCATAAATGTTTTAAACAGCGCTGCTTTGTCGCCAGCAGCTACTGCCGTATCTACAGCGATTGCGGCCTCTATGACTCCAGGACCTGTTTCAGTATGTAATCCTTCTATGGGAAAATCCATTCGCTCACCCATTTCAAGAATCTGATGATAGAATTCTGCATGTACGGTATTCCGAATAATGGAGTAACCAAAATTATCTGGAGTGATGGTCTTTAAATTGCGAAATCCCTTTGCTCTGACACTGTCTGGTGTTTCATCAAATACAAAAAATTCATATTCTAATGCGGCACACACTTCAAATCCCATGGCGTCCGCTTTATCAAGAACGCGCCTGAGAACTCCGCGCGGACAAATTGCTTCGGCTAATCCGGTAAATTCGGCCATAAATAAAAGCTGGTTTTCTTCAAAAATGATGTCACGACAAGTTGATGGGATAATTCGTACACTGGCATCAGGATAGCCGGTATGCCAACCGGTATAAACCGCATTATCATACAACCGGTCTTTTGAATCCCATCCCAGGATTACATCACAGAAAGCAAAACCATGTTCGAGTGCCGAGAAGAATTTATTGCGGCTCATGTATTTACCAAGCATTACCCCATCCATGTCAAAAATACCAACTTTTACATGGGTTAATTGTCTTTCTTCAACGATACGTTTCGCATCCTCAATGGTTTTGACATCCCTTGAATTTAACATAAACTGTCCTTGTCTTATTGTCACAAAAGCTTTATCACATCACGCAACACTGCGTGCCTGAAATTTCCTCCGTCAAAGTACCTGTGGTCTGGTTAAAGGTCAAGTCCTCACTGAGTTGGTCAGGAATATTTTTTTCTTTTCACATATAGAATAACTAATTGATAGTAAATAAAATTGCTCGGAGGGATGGGTTTGA
>JAUXYG010000168.1 GCA_030694525.1 Legionella sp.
GACGCTTAACTGATGGTCAAGGCCGGACGGTTGATTTTAAAAACACCGTAATTGTCATGACGTCTAATTTAGGTTCGCAATTAATCCAGGAAATGGGCAACAAATTCAAATACGATCAAATTAAAGAAGCGGTCATGGAAATGGTAAGCCAACATTTTAGACCGGAATTTATTAACCGCATTGATGAAACCGTAGTATTTCATTCTTTAGGTAAAGAGCAAATAGCTAAAATAGCCGCAATCCAGATAGGCTATTTGCAAAAACGTTTAAAACAACAGGATATTCATTTAAATGTAACTCATGAGGCGCTGGAGCATTTAGCGGAAGCCGGTTTTGATCCTGTTTATGGAGCTCGGCCTTTGAAACGGACGATTCAACAACAATTGGAAAACCCATTGGCTCAGGCTTTATTAACAGGAAAATTCAAAACTGGGGAGACGGTTAATGTGAGCTTTAAGGACGGGCATCTTGATTTTAAATCTCATTAACACTATGTGTAGTCATCTGATGCTGATAAAATAAATACCAGCTTGATTTGACTGGCTCTCATATTAACTAACCCAATCTGCTGCGACTTGTTCGTAGCTTTTTTTTTGGAGTGTAACAATGCCCAATTATTTCGACCCTATAACTTTAGAAAACACGCCCATTGTTGACACATCAACTATTTATTTAGTTCAGAGTGATGAACATTCCTTTACAATCAGAGGAGTTTCTTCAGGTATCGACCAACTAGCCTCCGATCCTTTTACTCATGCCAATGCATACTGGTTAATTCCTGTTGCAGATGTTTTAAATGAATCTACAAAAAAAAATCTTTTTGATGAAAATGATAATTTAATAACCCGGCCTTTGAATCTTGATGAAGTAATTAAATACTTAAACATCAATCCACTAATTGTTAAACCACGACAGTTTGCACCTTCGTTAGGTCAATCCCGCAACAACTCGGAAGCAGTTGAAACCTCCGAGGATAGGCACCCCTCTCAAATAACTAATGCTAGAAATCCGCAAGGTTTTTTTAGTTCATTTGTTTCTTACTTTAACGAATTCCAGAATATTGGTCTTACACCCGAACACATAGGTAATCTGTTTTATAACTCAAATCCACTTCAATATATGAATTAATAATTTATACCTCCTCACCGCTGAATCTCCGCGACCTGAGTTATCCCTACATAATTTTTAATGTCCACTAATATTGTAAATTAATTAATTGTCTTCCCCGAGCAGGCGGGGATCTATCCAATGAAGTGGCATTTTGCTAAATATTTGGATGGTTCCCCATCTGCGTGGGGATGACAATAAAACACTGAGTACGATTAAAGAACATAAAATTTTGAGGGGATAACCAAGGTCGCGAGCATTCTGTGGTCTACGCCGCGTATTGGGCGGTGGCGGATTTTGCATAAAGTAAGAACCTAATGTGACGTAATCAAAAATGCTATTTTACCTATTCTCAATTTTACCTATTCTCAATTTGCCCCATTCTCTATTTACCTATTTTATTGTGTTAATTAACGTGTGAAGGGCGAATTTCTGTAAAAGCGTTCGTGTTATTTGTATTAAATAATAACCAATAATCTAAATCTTTCTGAACTTGCGTGATTTCGCTCAAAAGATCGTATTTATTGTCGGTAAAAAAATCAACATCCAAAGGAATATTATTATTTTGAACCAGTTTTTTTAAAAGTTTTAGACTCTCAGATTTATACTTAAGATCTAATTGTTGCGGAGCTGAGCTTATATCTAGCGCTTTATAAAGGCAATATTCAAAATCGTTCATTTCTGTCCCATTATTACTCTCTTTTCCTGCATTTTTTTTTGAACTAAGCAGCAAAGAGTAAGCGCCAGCAGTAATGTGGCTTAACTGAGAAGAGAATACACAATTTAAACCGTCGATTAATGCCGCTGATGGATTTTCCGTATCTTTAATTTCATCTATTAATGTATGAATATAATTCATTCCCATAAGGCTATTCATTTCAGAAACTAAATCTATTCCTTGAATATGTAACTCTAACTGTTCGTTTGGAAATGATTTTTTTAATTTTTCCATAAACTCATCTGAGACCAATTTAATCGACACATTATCCTGAATATGCTTTTCAAGAACTACTGAATTAAAATCAAGGTCGCCTTTTTCCCAAATCAAACGCCATTCCTGTAATATTTCATTAATTATTTGAAGTTTAATATCCAAATGAATAACTAATGAACGTAAAAATTTTATTGCTTTAAAATTTTTCTCAATAGGTATTGCCGCGGGCTCGTGTACAATAATAATACTATCTAAATTTGATTGAAAATTAACATCTTTATTTAAATGCTCGAACTGGGTATAAAGAAATATATTGTTATGTTTTGTGAACATTAGTTCCTTAAAGGCTTTTAGCGCCTGAACAATTGTCACTGGATCCAAAACTTCCAAATCCAGCTTTTTAAAGTCGGCAGGAATGGTTAGTGCATCAAATTTTTTTTGATTTAACTCTCCATAACCGTTCCATTCAGATACAGCAGCATTATTAATCCGAGTTTTTTTATTGTTATTACAATAATCGAAGGGTAATTGTAATACTATTCTGATCGCTTTAAACAAATTGGAATGTTTACTGTCGTGGGTTTTAAACCAACCCATACCATACGTACGCTCACTTTGAATAATGCGAAAATAGCGATGCAGCAGAGCACCCATCAGATACAAATTTGCTTTAACCTTATCTTGATTTTCTCGCTGAGGGTCTCGCAATTGATTGACTAAATTAATAATAACATCTTGTTGTGATTTTCTATCCGTATCACAATTATTTATAAAGGTATTGATTCGTTCGACTAAAATTTGAAAGTTAGCAAGTCCGGGAACCTGGGAATTTGCCGATTTTGAGCTATTTAATTTCCATCTGTTTAATTTCCTAGAGTACTCACTTTCAAGATTCATAGTCGTACTTTTTAAAATAGCAAAATCAGGGGGTATAAAGGACATAGCGCAACTCCTGTTAAAATAAACTATCCATTCCGAACCTCTGGGCAATTCCTGAAATAGTATCAGACCATGACCGGGGATGGGTATCTAAACGACGCATTTTGTTATGAATATCAACTTGTATCCCTGAACCAAGCCTATTAATTAAATCAAAATAAACCTTTGTATTCAGCTCGTTTGAAAGACTTTTTTTATATAGAAAAGAACAGTATTGGCTGAAAACAAATAAGGAGGAATTATAAAATTCATCATCCATATCGCCAAGAGAATTCAGTTGTAGCTCCTTTTGAAAAAATTCGATTAAGGGTTTATAAACAAAGGAGGTTAATGACTCGCTATACTCAGCCCATTTCAGTATGTAAAATCCAGAAAGTGCTTTAATTTTAAAACATTCCAGTTGTGTTGCATCCAGATCATAATTTTCCTGATCGACAAGAATATAATCTATCAACAAATCATCATCATCAAAACTAGCGGCGATTTTACTAATGATTTCAGCATCATCTAAAACGTAAGAAGTGGACGCTACAATAGATGAAAAAAAACCAATACATCCCTGAGGCTTTAAGAACCGGGCAGTCAGGGACCCATTTAAACTCTTTGCATTATTTAAAAATTCGGTAAACCTTGGCATGGCGGTCCCTCGCAAGTGCTACCCAATTTTCTTGAGTAATTCTCCCCTGTAAAAACTATTATGCCTCTTAATTTTTATACCAATCTGATATTAATATTGCAACTATTAATTTAACTAATTGTTCAACTTATATAGCACATTATCAATTTTTCTGCGTTGTATAAATTGCTCTGGTGTGTATTGCTGTATACACATGGAAGGATGCCCTGGATTGATTAGATAAAAATGGGATGAGAGGGTTCCAAAATACAGAGCGCTGCGCTCTGATTAAGATGATCTCTCAATCCCTTCGAAATGAAGCAGTTTTTTGAGTTAATGCGACGTTACTGCAAAATGATTGTCAATTGAATTAATTAATTGCTGATGAATTCCGTTAAATCCACGATTACTCATGATGAGAATAGCATCCCCTTCTTTAATAATGTTCAGCAGATGCGAAATTATTTCATCATTATTAACCCCTATTTTATAGGGACAGATCCAATTAGCTAAAGTATCAGCCAAATTAAAATCCTGGGGGTCAAGAATATATGCACCATCAACCTGCGCCAAAGCTTTTGCCATCTCCCCGGCATGTATGCCAGTACGCATGGTATAAGATGCAAACTCCATAACTACAAAAATACGCCGATGACGGTTACTGCTTTTTAGTGCAGCAACGGTTTTGGTAATCGCTGTGGGATGATGAGCGAAGTCATCATAAACTGTAATACCGTGGCGATTGGATTTAACTTCCAACCGTCTCTTTACGGGGGTGAAGCACTCCAATGCTTTTGCAGCATCTGTGGGACTTACACCGGCATGGAAGCAGGCAACAATAGCGGCCAGTGCATTTTCCACGTTAAAACGCCCAATCAATGACCAATGGACTTCGGCAACGACCTGTCCCAAATGCAGTACCTTAAACGATGAGCCACTTTCTTCAATCAGCTGTGCGGCCCATTCTGTATTCCCTGAAATACTTAACTCTTCTATTTGAGAATAGCGCCCCATTTCCAGCACTTTATTTAATGCAGGATCATCCTGCGGTTTAATCGCAACACCTGATGCGGGTATCGTTCTTAATAGATAATGGAATTGCAATTGAATTGCTGCTAAATCCGCATAAATATCTGCATGATCAAATTCAAGATTATTTAATACCGCTATTTGCGGTCGATAATGCATAAATTTAGGGCGTTTATCAAAAAAAGCACTATCATACTCATCCGCTTCGATGACAAACCATTTCCCCTTTCCCAAAAAAGCGCTGGTATTAAAGTCAGTAGCCACTCCCCCAATTAAAAATCCTGGATTAAGACCTGCCTTTTCAAGTATCCACGCAGTCATGGATGTAGTAGTGGTTTTTCCATGTGTTCCAGCTATCGCTATTACTTTATATTGGTTTAGGATATTTTCTGCCAGCCACTGAGGGCCGGAAGTATAATTTTTACCCGCATTAAGTATCGCTTCGAGAACCGGCATACCTCTTTTAATCGCATTACCAACAATTACCCAATCCGCCTCTAACGCCAAAGTCGCATCATCATATCCCTCAGTCCAGGTAATTCCTTTTGCTGCAAGAAGATCACTGACCGGAGGATAACAGTTTTGATCGCTTCCAGTGACTTTATAACCTGCATCTCGTGCCAATAATGCCAGAGCACTCATAAAGGTTCCGCTTAATCCTAATATATGTAAATGCATGATCTCTTCACCGCCAAAAAGAAACAGTTAATACGTTAACTGCAATTAAACCAAATGCAACTAATACGGATTGAATGGATGTAGTGTTCAACGCATATTTATAAATATGCGCAGTAACGACTAATTGCCACACTGATAATCCTAAAGTAATAAGCAAATAGAATACACCAATTACCAAAAGAAGTGGATTTTTTACTTGAGCCTGAACCAAAAAGGGATCAAGAATAAATAAGGGTATGGCAATAAGATGAATTATAATATGAGCCCAAAAAAGACAGGTTACCGTCTGAACTAACCGCGTACTTAATCCCTTCAAAAAAAGAATCAGCTGCGTATAAATGACAAAAGAAATCACCAGACTAACCGCAATTAAAGCGGTATATCCAAGGTCTTTTGAAAAATCCAGGTTAGATAATGTCCACTGACCAATCATAATCCCAACCAATAAAATCGCACTCAAAACCATCAAGAGCAATGAATAGGGTGTATTTTCAGGCGTCTCTTTAAGTAAGACCAGTTGCCAATAAAAAAAAATAATGTTTTTAATCATATCAGGGTTCACTTCTTGATAATTTTCTTAACCATACTTAATTGTTGCACTATGGGTTGGTTCCAAGGACCAGTAATTTTATAACTGTAAGCAATAATTTTTTGCATGCTATGGTTTATAATTTTGTTAGCAACCCATGCAGCCAATCCTGCTATTGGTCCACCCGCAATTGTTGCGACAATAGGCAGACTTGCAGTGATGTGGGGTGAGATACTCAAATTCAGATCATAAAGTCTTCTGACCAGATCCAAATCACCTTTCATACTGGCATAGGCAACCGGACCATCAATATAACTGTTTTGCGTGCTCATAATCCCTTTAGCAAGATTAAAATTTCCTCTAAAAATATCAAAGCTATATCCTTGCTGTGATAAATCACTAAAATCAAGCTTTAACCGTCGTGGTATTGTCTGTAAACTGAGAATACTCAACAACTTACCTAATCCTAATTTTTCTTCTGTTTCAGCACTTAAGTGAGTGATCCGTCCATTTCTGAATTGCAAAAACATCTCTCCCTTAACAGCTGCCAAAGAGAAGTCAAAAAGACTGCCAGGCCATCCCCCGCGAAATTCAAGATCACCCTTACCTGCATCGACGGCTGGTGTAATATCCCATAGTTCCAGTGTTTTCGCCAAATCCTTTAAATGCAGTTTTACATGCATGTTCGTTCTATTAACTTTATCTTTTTGAGTCCATTCTCCATTCACAGTAAATTGATATATGGGTGAGTCAATTTTACAATAATCAATTAAGAATTTCTCACGTGAGGATTGACTTTTAAGGGTCATATTACCTATTTTTATGTCCCCAACTGATAAATTATCTATCCTTAAATTAAGATTTGGAATCTGAGCAGGGCTTAAGGTCGCAGAGGGTTCGCTCGACTGTTTATTGGTATTCAATGTAGCCAAGTGCAGGTATTTTATAAAACCGCTTAAAGAATTGGATGTTGCATTGTAAATTAATTCGGCTGCAATTTTTTTCTGGTCTATAATAAAGGCCCATTCTTTATCAGGTAATATTCGTGCCTTTATAGCAATATTATCAAATTGTTGATTTAAGGCATGCAATTTACTTAATTTAACGTCTATCAATCTCAATTTATCAAGATATGAATTATCAGGAGTTTTGCTACCGAATTTTGCAAGGACGTCGCTCCATTGATGCAAATCAAACCCATCCAGAGAACCCACGATTTCTAATCCTGCTTTACCTTGATTCACTGCTTGCGCATTTCCCAAACGAACTTGACCTGAATGAAATCCCAAAGTTTTTTTATACTGTTTAAACAAAAGATCGGTGCTTAAATGCTGATTATATTGAGATCTGATACGAATCTCTTTTTGTAAATTAAAATCAAGAGTTAACTCTAGAGGAGCCTCAGCATTGTGTTTTTTTCCCAGCGGCTCAGGCAAATTAATTGCAAGCCCTCGCAGCGAGCTGTTAATCGTCATGCTGTCTAAATCATTCGGATCATCAGTAATTTTAAAGAATGCTTTAAAAACCATAATGCCGTTAAGTACAGATAATACAGGCGTCTGAAAGCGGCTTTTTAGAGACTCAATGGTAAATTCTCCATTGATTAAAACTGTAGTAAAAGGGATGGGTAACTTAACTGATTGAATAACAATATTTAATGGATAGCCTAAGGCAGTTCCGACCAATGAGCTTTGAGTCACACCTGCTTGATCAAAAGCTAAATGTCCAGTTACTTCTTCCACAGGAATAGTAGCTAAAGGATGTTTTACCGTAATTGTATTCTTATTGAATTCAACCGTTCCTTCGGCAAGATTATCATCATTTTCAGGGTATAAAGGGATTTCCAAATTTAAATCCAAAGCCAATAATCCTTGAATGGAAATCATTTTAAGTTTTGCTAACTTTTCTTTTAAGGGAGATGCCATAATGAAATTTATCATTTTTTGGGCCTGCCCATTAATCAGGGTATGGATAAGCATCGTTTCTTTATCTTTACCTATATCATCTACTCGCAGATTTAATTGCTTTAAGGGAACACCCTGAATATCCCCATTCACTAAATCAATATCCAGATTGCGTTTGTTAAATCGAAGGTATCCCTCCAGATTTTTGATTAATTGCCACTGCGAATTAATGAATAGTTCGCCTTCTGTTATATGGCTTACTATAGAAAATTCGCCCTTGTTATTATCGAAAGGAAAATCTTGCGCCAATCCGTTTACAGTAACTTTACCGGATGCCTGACCGACTCTTTTTAAATCATTTTTTAACCAAAGATATAATTTAGGTTTAATATGTTTTTGGGGTAAATAGGGAATATACTGCTGTAAATTTTTACCAGAAAATTCTCCATTAAGTCGAATTGTCCCTACAGAGCGTTCACTTAAATTATCAACCATTCCCATTGCAGTCACAGTTAAATCAGGTTTGCTCAGGACAAAACGATCCATACTGACGCGAAATCCTTCGTTTAACTCTTTCCAGTCAAATGATCCATTGAGTACTGTTATATTTTGCTCAGGGTATCCTTTAACCTTGATATAAGTATTCTCGGAATCAAGCTCCAGCCGCCCCTCTTTGGGTTGCCAATTCAAAACACCGGATAAATTACGCACCTCAGGAATGGTTTGATCCGCACTCCAGCCCAGTTGGTCGAAACGGGTCAATAAATAATTTAATTGCTGCCCTTTTAATAGTACCTGAGTATCCGTCAAAGTGCCGTGAGGTTTTATTGGTAAGATGTTATGTATCAATGGAGGCCAATTTATAGCCTCTGACATCAGTGACTCTAAGATTATTTTTTTAACATACACTAAATAACTGTGTTGGGTCTTATCAAAGTGAATCAAAACCTGATTTTCTGGCCAGGTAATATTTCCTTTTCGTAATTTAATATGATCAGCAAGAAACTCCCACCCCTTAGCATCGGGCTTCCATTTCAGATTAGCATAAAATGATTGAATTAATTGGCTGCTTTTTTTATTTATTAAATGCCAGGCTAAACGTTTGAATTTTACGTGAGCCTGCACCGAGGCAATAGCGCCCTCTTTTAAATCAACCCAAAGATCTACATCACCCTTCCCACTTTCCAACTGCTCTGTTGTTTTTGGAAATAGAGCCTGCCATTGGGCCGGTAATAAATGCTTTACAGAGAAGTAAATTTGACCATTAGTTTCGGCAAAATGATTTAAATCAAAATTCACATTACCTAATAGTTGAAACGTGGTACTGTTCGTTTGATCAAGAACGGCATTACCTTTCAACTTATAATTTCCGTTATGATTCACTACCGAGATATTTAAATTACTAACCGGAATAAGCCCGCCCTCTTTGAGATGAATGTGGGCTGAAACCTGCTTCACGATTAGCCTTTCTTGGGAGGCAAACCAGGCAAATAAACGTTGTGATTTTTGATCATCACTTTCAACAGGGCGAGCATCGGGTGTAATCCCATCTATTTGCCAATGACCGTTAACCTTTCTAAAGACCAAATGGGTATTTTCAATATAAAGAAGACCCGGTTGGATTCGCCAATGCCATAGTGATTTGAATAAATTGATACCCACCAACAATTTACCAAGATGCACGGATTTTTTTTGACCAGGATTTATGGTCAAATGTTCCAATTTTAAAACCGGTTGAAACCAATACCAGCCTGTTTTCATACTTTGTACAGTTACTGGTTGACCAATCAATTGACTTAAATGATCTTCAACAGTTGGTTTATATTGAGTAGCCCAAGGAGTTAAAGAACGGAATATGCTTGAAAAAACAGCCGCAATAATAATTGTTATAGCGAGTACTATCCATATTTTTTTCAATATATTATTCAATAAAGTCATTTGATTGGTCATTGTTATTTTTACTATACCATTGCTTTTGGGCATACTCATCACTTTCTTTTTGTTCCATGCGTTGTAATTTGCCTTGCTCCGTTTTCTTAACCCGCTCGATTAATTTAAAAACACTTTCTTCCGAGGCTTTTGCTTCCTTATAATGACGCTCCGCTTTGGTGCGCGCTTTTGCCAGTTGAGCCAAATGAGTATTTAATTGAATCAAAGCCGTATCGAGATGTGTTATAAAATCGATACGATTACGCAACCGACCTACATTACTGCCCTCCTGCCCCAAAACGCCTAATTGCTGCACATAATCCAGACGATAATTCACTAATTGTTCATGTTTTATTTTGTTTTGCTCAAATTGATCTTTAGCTTTAATTAATTCCCGGTAGTTTTTTTGCGTTGCATCCTGCTTGAGATGAAGCAACTGAATTAATCGTGCTAATCGTTGACTCATAAATCACTCTCATCAAAAAATAAAGCAAGTTCCGATAATTGAGTGACACTTTCTGGAAAGCCCACTCGCTCATTCATCCCTTGCGCCATAAACTCACGAATTTTATGCCGGGCTAATATGGCCTTGTCGATCATTGGATCGCTGCCCTTCGCATAAGCCCCTAATAAAATCAAATCTTTATTTTTTTCGTAAAGAGAAAGATATTTTTTCAAAACCAGCATACTTTTCAAGTGGGTTTCGCTTACTATTCCCTGCATCACACGACTGATAGATGCTTCCAAATCAATTGCCGGGTACTGTCCTTCTTCAGCCAGTGACCTGCTAAGCACAATATGACCATCGAGTATCGCACGAGCAGCGTCTGCTACTGGATCCTGCAAATCATCCCCTTCGGTTAAAACAGTATAAAACGCGGTAATGGATCCGGATCCCGGCATGCCATTTCCAGCGCGTTCGACTAATTTGGGAAGCTTAGTAAATACCGAGGGAGGATACCCTTTTGTCGCAGGAGCCTCACCTATTGATAAAGCAATCTCACGTTGCGCCTGAGCAAATCGGGTTAACGAATCCATCAGTAAAAGCACATGCTTTCCCTGATCACGGAAATACTCAGCGATACTGGTGGCTACTTTTGCACCATGTAAACGCATCAAAGGGCTTTCATCAGCGGGTGCAGCCACTACAACTGCCCTACTGAGTCCTTCGGGTCCGAGGTTGCACTCGATGAATTCTTTAACTTCTCGTCCTCGCTCCCCAATTAAACCCACCACGACCACATCTGCGGAGGTGAATCGGGTCATCATTCCTAAAAGGACTGACTTTCCCACCCCACTCCCGGCAAATAAACCGATGCGCTGGCCTCGGCCAACGGTTAACAAACTGTTTATAGCACGAATACCAACATCCATCGGGGTATCAATGATGGCTCTTTTCAAAGGATTAATTACTGGGCTTAACAGAGGATAATGTTCGGTAAATTCCAGTTCAGGGCCATCATCAATTAAAGATCCTGCCCCATTAAGGATACGTCCTAGTAATTGATTGCCCACATTCACCTGAGCAACCTGTCCTGTTGGAATGATAATCATACCAGGTGCTATGCCCTGAATTGTGCCTATGGACATGAGATAGACCTTATCGTTACTAAAACCCACCACCTCAGCCTGTACAGTATGATGGTCGTTAACCGTAACAAGACAGCGAGCTCCAATAGGCTGATTAAACCCTTTAGCCTCAATGGTTAACCCTACTGCACGACTAATCCTGCCACAACGTAACAACCCTGAATGCTTATTGCGGCGAACGCCGGATAGGGCTTTATTTAAAGAGGACCGATAAATATTCATTATTAATCCGAAGACTTAATTAATTTGATAAGATTATCTTTATTAATAAATTTGGCAAAAAGCACCATAAGTCGTGACTGTAATCGCCCATCTAACTCCGTGTGATCGCTTTTCAAATAAAAATCACCTCGATTCAGGACCGCGTCAGAGCAGATAATTTCTTGCAATCCTGGCATTTCTTTTTCTGTTATCTGGCTTTTAATCCACGCAACATCATCAGGGTTCATAGCCAACACTTTGTTCCCCTGCAACGAAGGTAGTTCTTCTTTTATTGCGTCAATCAATGCGATTAATTTCTCAGGATTTACGGATAGTTCCACACTGATGCAATGCTGACACAACCAAATTATGGTTTGAATTACTTCCTGAGTTAACTCATCGTCCAGGAGCTGCACCGGTTTTTGAATCAACTCCATCCATTTAATGAGTTCCTCTTTTTTGGCGCTAATTTCATCCTGCCCTTGCTTTAATCCATCGGCATAACCCTTATCCCTTGCCTCTTGTTTTAAAGCTTCGCATTGTTGGTTAAATTGGTCTTCCAAACTGATTTCCGGTGCAGAAGAGCCCTGAATTCCACGATAGTCCCATACACTAAACTCAAGATTTTTACCTTCATTATCGTAGGGCTGGAATTCTTGTGACATCTTTGGATGACCTCTTCTGTTTCAATTTAAATAATTGTGCTGCAATTCAAATACTCTAAATCATCTCATCCCCACCCTTGGAGCCCAATGCGATTTTCCCATCTTCCGCAAGGTTTCTGGCGATTGCAAGAATATCTCTTTGTGCTTTCTCCACATCACTTACCTTAACAGGTCCCTGAACCTCAATATCATCTCTTAATAAATCAGCAGCACGTTTGGACATATTTGCAAAGATCTTGTCTTTTGTAGTTTCAGTTGTCCCTTTTAAGGCTAATTTCAGTTGTTCAGAGGTCACATCTCGCAATAGGGTTTGAACACTGCGATCATCCATATCCGTGATGTTTTCAAATACAAACATTTTATCTCTTATTTTTTCACTTAATCCTTCATCCCAATCTTTAATTTTTTCAAGAACCTCTTCTTCCATGGCTCCATCTAGAAAGTTAATAACATCGGCAACACTTTTAATACCACCTACAGAAGCTGATTTTCCAACTTTCTGGCCACTAAGCTGTTTCTCAATAACCTGCCCTAATTCAGAAATTGCTTCAGGTTTCACTGTATC
>JAUXYG010000185.1 GCA_030694525.1 Legionella sp.
ATGGCGTGATCTGTATGAGGAAATTTGTTCTTAATCTAGATCTCCTGGATGCCTCGGACAAGCCGTGGCACGTAGGGGGTGGAGTCGACGCACATAGGCGGGTGGGCCGACGCACTTAGGTGGGTGGGCCGACGCGCATAGGCGGGTGGGCCAATTGTCAACCTGCCCTAACTTATTAAGCATTTAAGCAAACCATATACTGAGAAATGAAGATGTTAAAAAATTCTAGTTAATTAACCCATAATGAAAGAAAATATAAAAGCCTACGGATAGGATAGAGGAGCCTTTCGGCTCAGACTGTGTCCAAGGGGATGAGAAACATAGTAAAATGAGATTTACTCAGGATTTAGATGAGTTCTTCTTTCTTGCATGGTATCGACACTATTTAAAACTGTTTTATTACAGATGGCTTGCATTAACGGAATGTCTTTAAGTGCTTGTCCTTCATGAATACTGTAAGCAATTAAAAAGCTGTCAGTCCAGGATTTTTCATTCTTTCTTTCTTTCGCTTTAAGCCATAATGCAATCCAGAGAAAATGAAATGTCCATTGCTCTCTGTTTAATTCCATCTCTTTCTCAAATACATCATTCATAGCATCGGCCAGACGACATACTTTAATCCCATCAACAAAATTGCTATTATGATTGACTATTTTGTCTATTGTGGGATTTTCTAAAAACCAGGACTCAGTAAATGATTTATTTTTCAACCAGTTTTTAGACCGTTGTAACGAGTCAAAAATTACCTCCTGAGTAAAGGGTGTAATCTGAACGCTTAATTGGCCCAATACATACTCAATATCCATTTTTTCTGGGCGGATGCGCAAGCCTAATAGTTCCAAAATTTCTAAAAAATGTAAGTGTGCTATTTCGCCCCGCTCAATAGTCACGGCAAGAAAATGCGCCACTATCATTTTAAAATAATCAAGATCCACTTCTCGTAAGGTAACACTCTCTTCAAATGCCTGACGATAATAATCAGCCACCTCTGCTGCTGGAATTACTGGCGTAGCCCAGGCATCCTTAATTCCCAGCTCATATTTTAACAATAAACCGCATAACCTGTTTTTACGATTTTTACCCACGTGGATAAATATTCCCTGAGAACCACTACCATCTACCTCAGTGGCTCTGATTTTCATTTGCGCAAGCTCAGGTTCTGGTGCAAAAACTACTCCTTGTTTGCGCTGCATTCTAATCCAGCGCTCAAAGGTTGAGTGATAGCTTTCAGCATACCAATGTTTGATAATTTGTAATCGAGTCAGAGAAATGGATGATAAGGTAACCTTATCCATTAATTGGTCTAGAGTCGATATGGCTACGCTTCGCACCTCTGCTTTGGGGTGTAATAAAGTTAACAAGGCAATATCCTGACCTTCAGCAATACTGTATAAATCGACAATTAAATCGGTAAAAAATTCAGGTGGCATTGCATAACTTTGGGCGAAAAAATTTTCGGTTATATTAAAAATTGATAAATCCGATAATTCATGAATTAAGTCTCTGATTGATTCCAGATGAGTCATTTGATCGTCTTCATCTATATCATCATCTTCCTGACTCGCCAAGTCAAAATAGGCGTCCTTTAACTCTTGCGTCAGTTCAACATGAACCTCATAAAACGAATTTAACACCGGCAGCCAATAACTTAACGTATGTTTATTGGTCCTAATCAAATCTGCAATACGACTCATCAGTTGTACTAATGATTTGGCAATGCTCTTATTATTTGCTTCAGTTGCTGCTTGCAACTGAGCGACACAAATGTCTAATGCGAAAATACAGGCTGAAAATACAGGCGGACCTTCCTGGAGTACTGCTTCATCAAAATTATGGATTAATTCCACTATGGGAAACGCAAATTCAGGGTGCTGGAAAAAAAGAGCATATAACTGCGGATCCGGATCATCATTATTTTCAATTAAAACGGCCATCTCCGCGATTAATCGTTGTAACTCTTCAGAATTATGACTCATGTTATTTTGGGTACCTGTCTTGGTTTACCATTGTCATCTATGGCCACAAAAACAAAAATTCCCTCAGTGACTTGATATCGGTCATGCAGTGTTGAGGGAAGAGCCCAAACCTCAACTCTTATGGTCATTGACGTGTTACCCTGTTTAATCAGCTCCACATGGCAACTAATTACATCTCCGACGTGAACAGGTTTTAAAAAAGTCATCGAATTAATTGCAACGGTCACTACTCGACCCTGAGCAACTCTTTTTGCCAAAACTCCAGCTGCCAAATCCATCTGAGAGACTATCCAGCCACCAAATATGTCACCATTTGCGTTGGTGTTTACCGGCATAGCCAGAGTCTGAATAGTCAACTCACCCTTAGGCATTTTAGTCATTTATTCCCCACCGCGTTTCAACTTGGATAGAGCGTCTGCCATGGCGGTATTAAACACCGTCTTTTTAACCGGCTCTGCTTTTTTGGCAGGTTCAGGTTTTTTCCGCTGTTCGGTTTTTTTAACCTCTAAATTTGTTTTGGATTGTGGCTTTGTTTCTTTTTTGACTGGTGCGGCATTAGGCTTATCGTTAATTTTCATGCTCAAACCAATACGTCTTCTCTCTTTATCTACTTCAACCACTTTTACCGTAACGATATCACCCGCTTTAACCACAGCTCTTGGATCGGTAATAAAGCGATTCGTCATAGCTGAAATATGTACTAATCCATCCTGATGCACGCCAATATCTACAAAAGCTCCAAAATTCGTTACATTACTCACAACACCCTCAAGGATCATCCCTTCATGTAAATCCTTAATATCCTCAACACCCTCTTTAAATTGAGCTGTTTTGAACTCAGGTCTTGGATCTCTGCCTGGTTTTTCCAATTCTCGCAGGATATCTCTAATTGTAGGTAAACCATAATGTTCATCGACGTATTGATCAGGGGTCACACTTTGCAACAGTTCTTTGTTACCCATAATTTGAGGTATATCAACCTGTTTATCAGCAATAATTTTCTCAACTAGTGGATAGGCTTCTGGATGGACACAGGAAGCGTCCAGGGGGTTATCACCGTTCATTATTCGTAAAAACCCTGCAGCTTGCTGAAAGGCTTTTTCACCCATGCGATTAATATTTTTTAATTGAGTACGATTATTGAATGCGCCATTTTCATCACGATATTGCACAATATTTTTAGCCAAGGTTTCATTAAGGCCAGAAACGTGAGCCAGTAATGCGGCGGATGCAGTATTCACATCCACTCCGACTGCATTCACGCAATCTTCAACAACTCCATCCAGACAACGTGCCAAACGTGTTTGGTTCACATCATGCTGGTATTGACCTACTCCTATTGATTTGGCTTCTATTTTTACTAACTCAGCTAATGGGTCCTGAACTCTGCGAGCAATTGAGACAGCCCCTCTTAAAGTAACATCCAAATCCGGAAATTCATTAGCTGCTATTTCCGAAGCAGAATATACAGAAGCACCTGCCTCACTTACAATAATTTTAGTCAAATTAAAGTCAGGATACATTTTAATTAAATCGGCAACCAGTCTCTCTGTTTCACGTGATCCCGTGCCATTACCAATACTTATTAAGTTTACATTGTATTTCACTGCAAGTTTTGCCAAATCTGCAATTGATTGATGCCATTCATTCTGCGGTGCAAAAGGGAAAATCACACTATAATCCAGTAATTTACCCGTGGCATCCACAACAACCACTTTAACACCTGTCCGAATCCCAGGATCTAAACCAATAGTAATTTGGGGTCCAGCCGGGGCTGCAAGCAATAGATCGCGAAGATTTCTGGAAAATACTTTTATGGCTTCTTCATCCGCCATCTCTCGCAAACGAGTTAAAAGTTCCAGTTCCAATTTAGTAAATAATTTTATTTTCCAGGTGAGACGCACTGTTTCGAGCAAAAACCCATCCGCTTTACGTTGCTTGTCGCTGACTTTAAAATACGCAGCAACTTTGTTTTCACCATAATTTACATCTGATTCTGGCAGAACCAGGCTTACTTGCAATACGCTTTCACGACGACCACGGAATAGCGCCAAGGCGCGGTGAGAAGGTATTTTTTTAATAGGCTCAATATAATCAAAATAATCAGAAAACTTATTGATGGTTTCTTTTTTCTTGGAACTGCCCACAGATTTAACCAAAGCATGCTGCCATAAGTATTCACGCAATTCATTTATCAGCTCTGCATCTTCGGCAAACTGCTCCATCAGTATGTGTCGTGCACCTTCCAACGCTGCTTTTACATCCTCAACACCGGCCTCTGCATTAATAAATGGAATAGCATACGCCTCCGGATCTAAATCAGGATCGTCTAATAATGCTTGAGCCAGGGGAGCAAGCCCTGCCTCTACAGCAATTTGTGCTTTAGTCCGCCGCTTGGGTCGGAAAGGTAAATATAAATCTTCAAGGCGAGTTTTGGTATCTGCTGCAAGAATACTTTGCTCAAGAGCGGGGGTTAATTTTTCTTGCTCGCGGAT
>JAUXYG010000204.1 GCA_030694525.1 Legionella sp.
GAATTATTAATATTTGTGTTGTTGATATTAACATTAGAGGAATAAACAACAGAACCTGATCCGTTTAAAGATGCCCTCCGCTTTACTTTCCCTTCATCTGAGAATTTTTTATATTTTAAAGTTGAGACATTTCGAATAATAGCGATACCATCGTGAAGCTCAATTGTCATACCTTTATATTTGGATTTTTCAAAAATTTGATTAATATTAACTTTATTAAATTCTTTGTCTTTAGTTCGATACAAACAAAGGGCTACATCAGTAACGTTATTGTATTCCCAAAGCAAATATTTTTTCTCGTAGGTAATTTTATTAAAAAAGATAATCATAGCACTTAGCATAATGGAATATTTCAGATGCTCAATGTATGGGGATTTGAACTAAATGGTCAAGTATTTTTAATGATTTAAAAAATATTTTTTATAAATATTTCTGTATAAATTTACAGAAAAGCTGACAGGCCTTATAAACAAAGAATGTCGGGCTAAGCCCGACACATTCTCAATTTTTAATCCAGAAGACCTAATTCTTTAACTGTATCTCGTTCCTGTCTTAACTCATCTAAAGTAATATCGAATTTTTCCTGACCAAATTCATTTAACGATAAACCTTCTATAACTTTTAATTCACCATTCTCACGACGACAGGGGAAAGAGAAAATTAACCCTTTATCCACCCCATATTCCCCATTGGAACGAAGGCACATGGAAAAAGATTCGCCAGCAGGGGTATCGGTGATCAGATGATTGACTCCGGTAATTACTGCATTTGCTGCAGAAGCTGCAGATGAGGAGCCTCGAGCTTTCAATATGGCAGCGCCTCGTTGTTGCACGGTTGATACAAAAGTGTCCTTCAACCAGTTTTGGTCCGTAATGACTTTAGCCGCGGAAACCCCATCAATTTTAGCATTATAAAAATCAGGGTATTGGGTGGACGAATGATTGCCCCAAATGGTCATCTCAGTCACTGCAGTAATATCAACGCCCGCTTTTTTAGCTAATTGGGTCCGTGCTCTTAATTCATCCAAAGTCGTCATTGCAAAAAAACGATCATGGGGAATATCTTTGGCATGATTCATAGCGATTAAACAGTTTGTGTTACATGGATTACCTACTACAAACACCCGAACATCATCACTGGCATTATCGTTAATTGCCTTGCCCTGTTTGGTAAAAATTCCACCATTAATTTGTAATAAATCAGAACGCTCCATTCCCTGCTTACGCGGAACCGAACCCACCAATAAAGCCCAGTTAACTCCCTCCATCGCTTTATTCAGATCAGCTGTACACAAAATTCGTTTTAATAAAGGGAAAGCGCAGTCATCAAGCTCCATAGCCACCCCTTCAAGAGCAGGCAGAGCGGGTTCTAACTCTAATAAATTCAATTCTACCTCGGTATCAGCCCCAAACATCTGTCCTGAAGCGATACGAAATAATAAAGCGTAACCAATTTGACCTGCTGCACCAGTAACGGCGACTCTTACTCGTTTTTTTGACATTGTCATTTCCTCTTATTCAACCACTCTTTAACTAAAAATAGCGCAGCGATACTGCGCGCCTCGGTAAAATCCGGTTTTTCCAATAATTCTTGCGCGGCACCTAAAGGCCATTCGACCAGTTCAGGAGGCTCAGGTTCATCACCTGGTAATATCTTATGATACAATCCCAGTGCAACCACAATCTCAATTCTCGCGCCAAAGTAACCCGGTGCCAGGGACATGGAACGCAGCCAGTGAAGTTCTTTCGCAGCAAAACCCGTTTCTTCGCTAAGCTCACGATTTGCAGCCTCCACAGGCGTTTCACCCTGATTAATCACTCCCTTGGGAAAGGCCAGCTCATAACAATCTGTACCTGCCGCATATTCCCGAACTAACAATAAAGATTCTCCAGGAGTAAGGGCAACAATTAATACGGCCCCATGCCCATGACTTTTGATTCGCTCAAAAACACGATGCGCACCATTTGAGAATTCCAAATGCATTTCTTCTACGGTAAATAATCGCGATTTCGCAACCACACTTCGCTTTTTACACTTTGGTTTTTCCCGCATACTCATCCATCACTTATTTGGTGACAAAACTGCTCTCATGATACTATTGCATTCCCAAACAAGCCAGTCCAAAAAATTAATGCTTCCATTATCTTTATACATCCATATCCCCTGGTGCATTCGAAAATGCCCTTATTGCGATTTTAATTCGCATAAAAGTCCTGAGGTCCTACCTGAGCACGCCTATGTTGAAGCTCTGGTTGACGATTTAAAAGCTGATTTAACTCTATATCCTGCCCGAGAATTAATTTCAATTTTTATTGGTGGTGGCACCCCCAGCCTTTTTTCTGCAGAAGCCTACCGGATACTATTTGAAGAATTAAGACGTATTTTACCTTTTGCCCCAGATATTGAAATCACTATGGAAGCTAATCCTGGAAGTGTAGAGCAAAAACGCTTCACCGAGTATCGCCAATTAGGAATTAACAGATTGTCATTAGGTATTCAAAGTTTCAATTCAGAACATCTAAAAAAACTGGGGAGAGTGCATGATGCACAACAGGCACATAGCGCCATAAATGCAGCGCGCAATGCCGGATTTACCAATCTGAATCTGGATTTAATGCACGGTTTACCCAAACAAACAGTGGAACAGGGGCTCGAAGATTTACGCACGGCCTTATCTTATAAACCCGAACATGTGTCCTGGTATCAATTAACCATTGAACCTAACACAATTTTTTATAAAGAGCAGCCTGCCTTGCCTTCAGAAGATGAAGCCTGCGAACTGGAAGAGCAGGGATTTAAATTATTAAGAGAGGCTCAGTTCAAACGTTATGAAATCTCAGCTTTTGCCCAACCTGCCAAACAGGCACGTCATAATTTAAATTATTGGCTTTTTGGCGACTATTATGGCATTGGAGCTGGGGCTCATGGGAAGATAACCACAGCGGCAGGTGTTCATCGCACACGGAAACACCGTCAGCCTAAAGATTATCAAAGTAATGATAAGCCCTATCTCGCCGGGGTAGAAACCGTTCCAAGTAAAGAACTTATTTTTGAATTTATGCTTAACACCACACGATTGGAACAACCCATACCACTGACTCTGTTTCAAGAGACCACGGGATTAACACCGAGTGAGCTTTTACCCAAATTACTTATTGCTCAGGAAAAAAAACTTATTTCCCTAACAGACACGTCTTGGCAAGTAACTGACCTGGGCCGCCGCTATACTAATAATCTTCAGGCCTTGTTTTTGCCATAGATAAAGTTTAAGTTGCTTGAAAATTAAGATTAATTGATAATAAAAATTATTTCCGATTAAGGAGCTGCCCGTGACTCTGTTTATTGTATTAATAACTCTTGGTTATTTGATGGGCTCTTTATGCTCAGCAATTATTATTTGCCGGATCTTTAATTTACCTGATCCAAGAGCAGAAGGATCAAAGAACCCCGGAGCCACCAATGTTTTGCGCATTGCCGGCAAACAGTATGCAGCCTTAGTGATGGCTGGGGATATTCTTAAAGGGACTATTCCAGTAGTAATTGGTCATGCATTAGATGCAGGCCCGGCAACTTTGGCCTTCACAGTTCTTGCAGCCGTAATAGGTCACATGTATCCGGTATTTTTTGGATTTAAAGGTGGCAAAGGTGTAGCGACTGCAATTGGCGGTCTTCTTGGCTTTCATTTTATTATAGGGGTTATGGTTGCTGCCACTTGGTTGCTGGTTGCCAATTTTTCGCGCTACTCATCCCTGGCCTCTATCGTTTCTATTACCCTGGCACCGATTTACTCTTTGTTAATAATTCCACAACTTGATATTTTCCCTCCTCTGTTTTTCATGGTTATTCTTGTCCTTTACAAACATAAAGACAATATCACTCGTCTTATAGATGGAAAAGAAACACGAATTAAATTAAAAAATAATATGATCGAAGAAATAATGGAATCCTCTCCGCCTACCCCTTCGCAAGAAAGTGCTAAAGAAGAACCTCTAATACCTCATGCGGTCGATGTTAAACGCTCAGAAAAAAAGTTAACGAAGAAAAAAACAACTGACAAAACTAAAAATAGTGAGCCTAAAAAAACGAAAGCAGAGAACCAAATAAAGCCAAAAAGTGAGGTAAAGAAGGCAAAAGAAACCAAAAAGGTGAAAAAGCCTTCATCCAAACCAAACCCTGAAAAACCTGTTTGAGTGTTATGAACTACCAGGCGCATTGTTATTGCGCCTGAGTTAAAATTTAAGAATTATTATACTAACCTTAAACTGTCTTGTGGCCCTCCAGGCCCCATTAAATTGTTATCGCGCTCAAAAACCACCTGCATAGCCCTATTCACATTATCACGAATGTCTTTAGTGTCCTGACAATTTTTTGCTAATAACGAGTATCTTTTTAACAATTCCACGGTTGTGTGATTCATGCTTAACACCAATTGCCCTCTCGTCAGGATTTTTAACTCTCCTTCAGGTGATAGCCAATCTGTTTTTTCCCTTTTTTCTTTAGTCATTGTCCTTCCTCATCTTCTACAGCTAAATATTAGAACGGAATTTTCCCCATCTATCAATCCCAACAATGAAACATGGAAAAATTTACTTGTTTTAGATAATTATTAATAGAATAATCAGAGAAGTTGTTGGACTAAATTGGGGTTATAATGAATCGTTTTTTTCAGGGAATGATGTACCTCATCATGGGTCTACGCACTCTTTCAACCAAAGGTTTAAAGCGTTTTATAATTTTACCCATTGCCTTTAATCTCCTTCTTTTTGCCGGACTTTTTTACCTAATATATTATTACTTATCCCCTTACACTTACTACTATCTGGATAAATTACCTTCCTGGCTGGGATTTTTAAGCTGGGTATTTTTTGTGCTTTTTGC
>JAUXYG010000207.1 GCA_030694525.1 Legionella sp.
CCCTACGTCCCTCGGCTTGTCCGAGGGATCCAGAGTGATACATCAGGGTCGCTTTACTTTAATTGACTGGTATTGATATTACGCAAAAGGTACTGAGTTCTCTTATTTTTGTGGTTTGCAAAAAGAAGCTGGAACGCCACCAATAGCTCCACTTTCCCCACATAACCGTATAAACTCAACCTGACGCCCTATTATGAGCCTGAAGTTTCCAAATCTGACTCTTTAATCACATTATACGTATGTTCATTTCTTTTTATTTCAAAGATACGATACAGATTTAAAGGTAATAACAGCGAATGTAAAATAAAGATGGGTTGCAAATTACCACCCAAGGCATACAAAATAAAAGCAATATTGCTGCAAATTGCAATGAGACGTAATGTTAAAATACTCTTAACATAAAACGTTGCAAAAACCAGAATAGAGGCAATATAGCCTGTAAGATCTATCATTGATTCCATTTCTTACCTCCATTTCCTTTTCCCTGATTATTCAACATAACATTTACTACGCATTGCTCGCAAGTAAGCTCTTGCATATAAAAATGCCAATACTTCGATAATCCTTGGAGACAAATAACCATTTTGCAGGAATGTTAGCGGTAAACAGGTACAGGTTTTCTCTATATTTCAATGGGATATTAACTATTACACTGATAATTCTCGAGAACAAATATTATTTAGCTATTCGTGTGCTTTGATGTCAAATTATCAGCTTTGGCAACAGCTCTGATTTGCTCGGGTGCTATGTTATTACCGATTCTTTTTATCATATAAGCGAAAAAAGGGTTCGAGGAAAGCCGTAAAATTCCGTCAAGGCTCATAATTAATACGTTACGTTCACCTCTAGTGGCGGTGTTGCCCAATTGAATCCCATAATTTTCTTGAGGGTCTGGATTTAAGCCATAAAGACCATCGCTCATGGGAAATGGAATTGCTACATGAGATAAGGAAAAGATTCCCCTTGGATAATATAATCCTGTTGGATATATCTTTTCTTTTATTGAGTTCGCTTCTGTCAGTTGCTCTATTACTTCTTCGCTTTGATTCGTAGCATTGGTAAGTATCGTTGTACGAAATAGTCGGGGAGGTTTATTTAAATACCTCGTTACTGCTGATTTGGCTGAGGGGCGTAATAAAAGTGCCAAATGAGATGCTCGATTAATATCAAATAAAACCAACTCGCTCCCATTAGCTGGAAGTTGAGCATAGAACGCGGAAATAATCGCACGCGTACTCACCGTAAAATCTACTACCGATTGAAAGGTCAGCACAGGAGCTAAATTGTTTAATCGCTTTTCTTGCGCAAGTTTTACTATTTGTTGTTGCAGAGAAATAGTTAATCGATGCGATTGTATGGCCGCGTTGATGGGGAAGGAATTGTATTTAAAGGGATTAAATTCAGGTAGTACGCTTAACCATGCTGCTTTAGCAAAGGCCGGGAGCAGTGCTGGTAAACCTGCTAATCCTGCGAATCGGGCAAAACGAGTGATACCTATCATGGGAGAAATTAAAATTATTTTGTCAGGCCGCGTTAGTTTATCCTGTTCAATGGCATCCAATGCATACTTCAATGCCAATGCTCCTCCATTAGAAAAGCCTACCAGGTGTAAGGGTTTTCCTGGGCCTACACGGTTTATTGCTTCACGAACGGCCAAGCGGGTTGCTGCCATCCAGTCCTCCCAAGTAACGTCCGTTAATGCCGCAGGAACGGTGCCATGTGCCGGTAATCTTATGGCCACGGCCAGGTAGCCGTATTCGCGATAACGGCGGGCAATATGACGCAGGCTATAAGGGGAGTCGGTTAATCCATGCAATAAAACGACTGCCCCGAGAGGAGTGCCTTGAGGCTCAAGGATGTAAGAATGATTCCAATTGGTACTTAAATGGGGTGGGTACATAGGACTTTTACTGTAATAACGATTTGATGCAATTCGGTCTTTTCGAGGTAATTTCCTTGTTACTTCCTGTTCGACTGCATTAAATACCTTATTTTCAGCATGAATGTATTGTTGCCAATCCATGTGTTCTAAGTCTTTTTTATGAATCTCTTTAGGAACATAAGTATGCCATAATTTCAGGGGAGCCCCTCGTTGAGAATCAAAAGCTCGAATGGTGATTAAAGTTATAAGAAATATCCCGATGATGATAAGGGCTAGTTTTAATAGTCTAAATACTTTAGATCGCATTAATTAACTCATATTTATTTAAAAAATATCGAAGTTTTTGAAGTTCTTTATAGAAATGTAACAAAGAACTGCATCCATTCAATTTTAAAATCAATATCATAAAGCAAGTTGGATTCTATAGCTATAACTCCCCATTATTCGGCTGCTAATTATTAGGTAATAAAAAATAATTAGTACCTGGGTTTAATATCACTTAAGGAACTTAAATATTGAGGTGTCAAATTTATTTATGTCCTCTGGCATTTTCTTTATATCAAAAAGCCGCGATCACTACTGATATTTATTTGTTAACTTGTGTTTTATATTGCAAACCTCCATTCGTGTACTAAGTTTATATTAGGGTCTTGATTCATTCAGTAAAGACTAAGAACAAGGATGCATATGGCGACAGATTACTCCAACACTATTCGGACACCAGCAGGTCATAGTAGAGAAAGTACTAAGGCCAGCCATAATGAATTAACTTCAGCTGATAAAAAAAAACAAACTAAAAATAACAAAATCCATCTAGGGATTATTGATTATTTTGTTACCAAGCCAGTCACTGGGTGGCTTGCAAACGAAAAGAAATTGAAAAAAAGGTATGGAATACAACTTTTTAAAGGAGTGCCAACGGAAATTAATTCCGCTTTGCTTGAGGGTAAAATTGATATAGCTAATGTTTCCAGCTTCGCCTTTGGACAGCACTGTGATAAATGGCTTTTGTTACCTAATATGTCTGTTTCTTCTGCCGGGGCAGTTCAAAGTGTACTTTTGTTTTCATACTATGCTGATTGGGAAAAACTGGATGGGTGTACTATAGCGATTACCAATCAATCTGAAACTTCAGTGGCGTTGTTAAAATTGCTTTGTTATGAACGGTTTAAAATCAAACCTCACTTTATCGTTTCCGAGTCTAACCTCGATACGATGCTTGAAAAAAATAGTGCTGCTTTGATTATTGGAGATCAGGCTTTAAGAGAGGGCGCTAAACGCCGACCCATTCATGGAGCTGTCCCTCACGTATTTGATTTGGGAGAAGAGTGGGACAATTGGATGGGTTATCCTTTTGTTTACAGTGTCTGGGCAGTGAGAAGAGAAGTTGCAAGCCAAGTGCTTGAGTCACCTTGTCTCTCCCTTCTGAGGAAATCTAAAAAATATGGTAATGCTGCTTTATCAAAACTTGCAAAAACAGAAATGAAAAAAACCAATTTACCCTATCCTGTCTGCGAACTGTATCTAAAAGGAATAAGTTATGATTTGACTTTAAATCATTTGCATGGATTGCGCCTTTTTTTAGAGGCGAGCATTAACTATTTTAACTGGAATAACATCAGGTTTCTCTCCACTTCTGCCGAGAAGTGGAGTCCCATATACACAAGGAAATAATTTTATGAATAATGAGATTCAGTTAGAAAAATACTTTGAGAAACACAGTACCTTACCCAAGGAAGCAATTATCAAGGCAGATATATTACGGAAAGGATTAAATTTTGATGTTGCATCTCTGGTCAACAATCAAGAGTCTGGTGTAAAACATCAGCCCAAGTCCTATTTTATTTTCTCCTTTGACATGGTGACCCAGAAAGAGCTGGATGAACACCAAAAATGGCATGCCCCTGAAGAAATAGCATTATCTGGCGGCAAATATAATTTACAACGAACCATTATTTCCGTTCGTTTGAATCCTGCGTCACGATATCGCGTAACACGAATTGAAAATGAGCTTTGGTTATATGCAGGTGAGGAGCGAATTTCACAAGTGTCCTTTCGCGATGTACCTGAATACTATGGAAAAAAACTAACAGATGGTCGACCTGTTGCTGAATTGGCGCCTTCAATCGAATGGGGTTACTTACTTTATTTAACGGTATTTCGTATTTGTCAGTATTTCGGCGCAAAAGAAGAATGTCAATTTTGCGATATAAATAATAACTACCGGCAACAAATTAAGGAAAAACGACCCTACACCGGTATTAAAAGCGTTGATGATATTTTAGCTGCTCTGGAGATCGTAGCCGCCAGTGATTCAAATAGCCAGGCATACACTCTGACCGGTGGTAGTGTCACCTCAAATCTTCAGGGTAAAAACGAAGTGGAATTCTATTCACAATACATTAGAGCGATTGAAGAGCATTTTCCCAAGCGCTGGATTGCTAAAGTGGTAACCCAGGCATGGCCTGTGGAGGATGTAAAATTATTGAAGGAAGCAGGTGCGCAAATATACCATCCCAACTATGAAATCTGGGATGCTGAGTTATTTGCACAAATCTGTCCTGGAAAGCAGCGTTACATCGGTAGAGATAATTGGATCCGTCGAATCGTGGAGGCCGCTGAAATCTTTGAACCACGAAATATCATCCCTAATTTTGTTGCGGGCATCGAGATGGCTGCTCCCTATGGATACACTGATGTCGATGCGGCAATTTCTTCAACAGCCGAAGGACTCGATTTCTTTATGTCAAAAGGCATTGCCCCTCGGTTTACCATATGGTGTCCTGAACCGATGACGCCTTTAGGTGACAAAAATCCAGATGGCGCACCGCTTGAATACCATCTGCGATTGCTTGAAACGTATAGGGATACCATAAATCACTACGGTCTGAATCCACCTCCAGGTTATGGGGAGGCCGGTGTCGGTAAGGCCGTTTTCTCAGTGAGCCCCTTTATGGACGTCTTAACCAACAAACCTGAAACGTCTGACTCTGTAACAAGGGATTAGCAGTGAATACTCAGGTATTACGGGCAAAATTTATCTTCCCAGTGAGTGCACCTCCTATTCATGATGGTGCCATTCTGATTAAAGATAACCATATTCAGGCGGTGGGTACATGGCACTATATACGCAAGTCTTATTTATATGACCAGGTATATGATATCGGCAACAGTGCTCTCTTACCCGCCGCAATCAATGCCCACACGCATCTGGAGCTTACCTCTCTAGCCAATGCAATACCTGCAAATACACCTTTTATTGACTGGATATTATCATTGGTTAAAGCACGCAAAGCTCAATCAACTAATGAGTTGGTTGCCTCTCTGGAGCAGGGTATTGATATGGTTCATTCATTTGTAACCGCTGCTGTGGGTGATATTGCTACAGACGAGAGTATTGTAGAGCGATTGGCTCAGGATCATTTGGCTGGTATTGTATATTACGAATTATTGGGTACTGAGCCGCAACAGGCAGGAGCCATTCTGGAACAGGCACAGCAAAAACTGGCTCAATGGCAAAAACACTATCAAAAAACGGATTTCCAATTTGGTTTATCCTTACATTCTCCCTATACAACCTCGCCTGAATTATTACAACAGACCGCAAATTGGTGTAAAAAGAATTCTACCCCTTTATCTATTCATGTCGCAGAATCAGTTGACGAAACGGAGTTTCTTTTTAACGGTAGCGGAGAAATACCGAATAAACTCTATCGTGCAGCTGGTTGGCCGCAGCAACCTTTTCCAATTCCAAAATGTTCTTCGATTCGTTATCTGGATAAACTAAATGTCCTGGATGCCAGACCTCTATTGATACATGGTGTACAGGCAACGGATGAAGATTTAGACATTTTAAAACGCAAAGAAATTACAGTAGTCCACTGTCCTCGGAGTAATACACAGTTAATGAACGGGCGTTTTCGTCTGGCACATTTTATGGAGGCCGGAATTAAAGTCTGTTTGGGAACAGATAGTCTGGCAAGTTGTCCTTCACTCTCCCTTTGGGAAGAAATGCAGGCAGCCTGGAACATACATACTCAGGCAGGTGATAACATTTCACCACACATGTATCTGACATGTGCCACGTTACACGGAGCTTGTGCTCTCGATTTAGCTGATAAATATGGTTCCCTGGAAAAAGGAAAAAGAGCATTGTTTGGTGTTGCGGCACTTGATTCTTATCCAGAATATGGTTCTTGTGATATGGAGAAGGTTCTAGAGAATTTAATGACGGGTGAATGTCAGGTAGGAAATTTATCCCTTATTTAACGGTTTTTCTAATGGAACAATCAGCGATGGCAGTTAAAATCAAAGGAACTAATCGACATCGCTTCACTCTAAATTGAACTTAAAAAAATACTATATATATCTCTTCTGTCAGCACTTTCTTCGCGTTATTTTTTGATGGCTTTGACAAATAAAAACCAGGGTTTACTCAAAATACTGTCATAACTTTTTGGATCCACATCTTTCAATTCAGATAAAGGCTTGGGTTCAAGCATTCGTTCAATGAAAAAGTCAGCTTCATATAAGGCCTCTGTTAATTCATTTAGGGTATGATGATAAAATTTTACTTCACCAATATTCTCCCAGTTCTCAGTAAGGACTACTTTTTTAAAATAATTATCCAAATGGTGCAACATATATTCTGTATAGGGAACATGGGTTGAAAAAATAAAAGAACCTTTAGGTTTCAAAAGTTGTGATAACCGGGAAAATAGTAGATACCAATCGTTAACATAGTGAATTACAAGCGGAGCAATAATAATGTCAAAACGCTCCGGACCTAAATGGATGAACGATTCCTCAAGGTCAACAAGGAAGGTACGGCATGAGGGGACTCGTTGTTGAGTCAGTTTAATCATAGTGCTGCTTGCATCAGCTGCTGTAACTTCTGCGCCAAGACTAGTCAGATGCTCCGTATACCATCCTGTCCCACACCCCAAATCTAAAATATTTAAACCGGAAAGCTGATCAGGCATAAGTGACAATAAATTGGGCCGTTCGTAATAAAGATGGATAGGCTTTGTATCAACGACATGGGCATAGTTTTCAGCTATTTTATCAAAAGAAAGTTTTGGGGATAATTCTGTCATAAAATGTCCTTTATACTATGAAAAACCGCTAACTCATTATATAAGAAAAAAGATGATTAAGTATTCATAAATTTATCAAGTCATTATAGCTAATTTAATCTGGAACATTTTTAAAAGAAGAATGAATTTTCAATAAGGAACTCAATTAAAACTGCCAATCAGTGCCTGAACAATTAAATCCCAACCATCAATTAGCACAAAAAGTAAAATTTTTACAGGCAGGGAGATGCTCATTGGAGGCATCATCATCATTCCCATGGTCATTAATATTCCTGAAACTATCAAATCCACGAGTAAAAAAGGCAAGAAAATCATAAATCCTATCTGAAAAGCGGTCTGTAATTCACTGAGTAAAAATGCTGGAATGAGTTGATAAAGTTTTACTTGCGCGGCTGAAGAAGGCATGGGCTCTTTTGCCAATTGTACTATCATTTCTAAATCTTTTTCACGAGTTTGTTTCAGCATAAATTGCTTCAACGGTTCAGTGGCTTTGAGAAGAGCAGCAGACGTATTCATTTGCTTTGCCTCATAGGGTTCATAAGCTTCTTTGTATATCGCTTTTCCAACAGGCATCATGGTAAATAAAGTAAGAAATAGCGACAAGCTGATAATCACGGTATTGGGTGGTGTTTGTTGCAGCCCTAAAGCGTTACGCAGCATGGATAAAACCACTACAATACGAGTAAATGAAGTCAGCATTATGAGAATACTGGGGGCGAGGCTTAACACGGTCAACACAGCAAAGGCTTGCAGGGCAGGAGATATATTTTGCTGATCAAATTGTAACAAGCCAAAATTAGTGCTTTCAGCAGCTTTGCTTAACATTGGATACAAAAATAGAATGAGCATTAAAGCGAACTGTTTTATTTTATCCTTGATTTTCAATTCACTCATAAATTTCTGCCTTGTACAGGCGTAATTGCCAGAGAATTTTGATTGTCCGCAATTAAAAATTGTTGTCCTCTAAAGTCGATGACATAGACTTTAGTTTTTTGATGTACGGTTATTTTATCCAGAATAATACATCCATTAAAGGTTTGGGATTTTTTGGGAGCGTATCTGCTGATAATTAAAAGCATTACTATCAATATGCCAGTCATTAATGCATAGGGATACCAATGAAAGGAATCTGCTAAATCCTTTTTAAATGTTAATGATTCTGCTGCAAAAACAGGATTTAAGAGAGAGAGATACAATAGCGCCATTCGATTCATTAGGTGTACGCCTCAGTTATTTGAATGGCAAAATTATCCATATAAGCCATGAGTTCTCCTCTGGCGATTACTTTCCCGTTTAGCACCAATTCCAGGGGGTCCGATGTTTTTTGCTCCAGGTGCAGGGATTGCCCCGTTTTTAACTCACGCAGTTGGGCAATGGTCAGGGTTAAAGTACCAACGCGAACGGTGCATTCGACTTCTACTGATTCCACTAATCCTGCATAATCAGCACGGAGAAGATGTCCTTCGGTTTGCGTTGGATGTTCTTTTAATGCCACTTTTTTTACGGTAATAGTCATATTGATTCCTTGATAATGATTGATTTTTGATGTTCAGTCTCTCTTAATTCAACCGCCGCAAAATCCTCTTTATGCCTTAAGCGTAATGGACTGTTATGGTGATGATCGGTGGTAATTACATCACCGGGGTGTAAGTTAAGTAATTGTGACATTAAAAGTTTTATTGGGTTCAGAATCACCTGACAGGTTACATTCTGGTTTTCAAGGGCATTATCCAAAGAATTCAAAGGAGATGCCCGGGTTGATTTTATAGCAGGTAATAACGCATAAACGAATTGATAATGGAGCAACAGTTCGATTGCCGTTTGATTTGTTTTTAGACCCAATAAAAGAGAGGTCGATCCCGGATAAATCCAGTCACATGATGCTGGGGCGGATTGTTTTATCGAGCATTCTTTAGTTTGAAATATTTCAACTAATAATTGGTTAAAAATGTGCTGACTGCACTCATTAAAATGATCATCCTGATCGCCAAATAAAATCTGATTTAGTGCAGCTAAATAATTGTTTTCCATAGACGCCAAAGGAATAAGATTTTCCATGATAAATATAC
>JAUXYG010000008.1 GCA_030694525.1 Legionella sp.
GACAAAAAAATCCCCGGTAGTGTAACACCGGGGCAAATTGCTGCCTGGATACAGAATCCAGGCATATACCCCGCAAAGAGGGAAGCGGGGTAGAGCATTCGGGGGAAGAACGCTCTTATATATTAGACACTTCATAATTGCAAAAGTTCACAAATTATTAAGATTTTTTTATTCAATAAAAACAGTAAAAGGGATAGCAAATTTTCCTGGGCCGCTTTTAGATCGCAGTTATCCTCATTGGATCAATGATTAAGCTATTTAAAAGGGGAAATTTATTGGTTTTCGAGCGATTTGAAATGCTAGCGGTATCGGTCAGGCGGGTTTTGTGTTATTTTTGTTGCTTTGTTTTTTAAGTTAAATTATTACAAATTGGTAACAGGTTGTAATATTAATGACATTTGTTCAACGAGCGAGTGACCAAAGTGGGTGATTGTCGATTTTATTTTGCGAATCCCGATAAAGTTGGGCGATTTATTAATCGCTGGGATTTGCTGCTGCTCATTTTAATTTTTGCCATTTTATTTTTTCTGGGCTGGGCTGGTGCTCAAATGGCTACTCCCTACCAGTTAGGCGATCAGATTCCTATATCGCTTGCACCCTCTAATTTACCTTTTTATGCCTTACGTACTGTATTGCGTTTGTTTATTGCATTAATTTTCTCTATTTTGTTTACTTTTGTCATTGGAGCATTGGCTGCAAAAAATCGTCGGGCGGAACAGATTATTATCCCTGCTATCGATATTTTACAATCAATACCGGTGCTCAGTTTTTTATCCATTACAGTAACTGGCTTTATTCATCTCTTTCCCAATAGCTTATTAGGTCCGGAATGTGCTTCCATTTTTGCTATATTTTGCGCCCAGGTATGGAATATGACATTTGGATTTTATCAATCTCTAAAAACTCTACCTCATGATTTAAAAGAAGTATCCGCTATGTTTCGCCTTTCGGCCTGGCAACGCTTTTGGAAGGTTGAAGTCCCCTTTTCCATGTCTGGATTATTATGGAACATGATGATCTCGATGTCCGCAAGCTGGTTTTTTGTGGTTTTATCTGAAGCGATTTCCGTAGCGCATCAAAACATCAGATTGCCCGGCGTGGGATCCTATATTGCTTTAGCCATTGCGGAGAAAGATTTACATGCAGTGGGGTACGCCATCTTAACCATGGTTATTGTAATTTTTTTATACGACCAAATTTTATTTCGTCCATTAATTGCCTGGTCTGAAAAATTTAAAGTCGAACAGTCTCCCGATGAGTCAGAATATCAATCCTGGTTAATTGATTTGATGCGAAGCAGTCGCCTCATGAAGCGATTTACTAAAACTTTAAGTATATTTGCTGACAGTTTTGTGAATGCGCGATGGTTGCGTCTTAGCGAGCCTAAGGCAGTCAAAGAGATCGATTTTAAAAAGCAAAAACGACTTGATCGTTTGTGGGGTGGTTTGGTCCTGCTGTCTATCATTTGTGGCGGTTGGTTTTTGCTCCGATTTATTTTAGCGGAATTAAAAGTTTCTGATATTCTGCATGTATTTCTCTTAGGTGCTGCTACGGGAACTCGGGTAATTGTGCTTATCATTCTTAGTTCGTTAATTTGGATTCCCGTCGGCGTCTGGATTGGTTTAAGGCCACGAATAGCCCAGACTATTCAGCCGGTTATTCAATTTGTGGCCGCCTTTCCTGCTAATTTATTTTATCCCTTATTCGTCATTGCCATTGTTGCATTTCATTTAAATGTGGAAATTTGGGTCACTCCGCTGATGATTTTAGGGACGCAGTGGTATATTTTATTCAACGTCATTGCTGGTGCATCACGTATACCCCGGGATTTATATCTCGCTGCCGATAATTTTGGTTTAAAAGGCTGGATATGGTGGAAAAGATTGGCATTACCAGGCATTTTCCCATTTTACATTACCGGTGCTATTACTGCAGCCGGAGGTGCATGGAACGCGAGTATCGTTGCAGAGCTAGTCAGTTGGGGTAACGTGACTTTAAAGGCGACGGGTTTAGGCGAGTATATTCAGGCAAGTACTACTGCTGGTGATTTTCCCAAAATCGCTCTGGGCACTGCAATGATGTGCGTTTATGTTTTAGCCTTTAACCATCTTATCTGGCGTCCGCTTTACCGTCTGGCGGAAGACCGATTTAATTTTAATTGAGGCTACTATGTCTGAAACCATTATTTCCATAGAAAATTTGACCAAATCTTTTAAAAAAGCCTCTACTCAGAATTTATTAGTCCTGGAAGACGTTAATTTTAAGTTGGAAGAGGGGGAAATTGTTGCCTTGCTAGGTAAATCGGGTTCTGGAAAATCCACTTTACTTAGGATAATTGCCGGCTTAATTCCTCCTTCCAGTGGCACGGTAACTTATCGTGGTAAATCGGTTACTCGTCCTGTGGCTGGAATTGCCATGGTTTTCCAGTCTTTTGCTTTAATGCCATGGTTAAACGTTTTGGAAAACGTAGAACTGGGACTTGAGGCACAAGGTATCAGTCGGGATGAGCGGCGACATCGTGCTATCGAGGCTATCGATATTATCGGACTGGATGGCTTTGAATCTGCTTTCCCCAAAGAATTGTCAGGAGGGATGCGTCAGCGGGTAGGTTTTGCGCGAGCTTTGGTAATCAATCCAGACGTATTACTAATGGATGAGCCTTTTTCTGCTTTAGATGTTTTAACTGCAGAGAATTTAAAATCAGATTTATTGGAATTATGGAAAGAAAAGAAAACTAATACGAACGGTATTTTACTGGTGACTCATAATATCGAAGAGGCAGCAACTCTGGCTGACAGAATCGTTATTTTTGGTAATGATCCCGGATACATCCGTGCTGAACTACCGGTAACGCTCCCTCAGCCCCGTGATCCAGAAACTCCGGAGTTTCGGGCTTTGGTCGATAAAATTTATACTTTAATGACTACAGGGCCCAAAGAAAAAGCGAAACGAGCTCAGCGTGAGCGTCAAATTGGTTTAGGTTATCGCTTACCGGATGTAGAGCCTTCTGAGTTATCAGGTTTAATTGAGACCATGAAATCATTTGAAGAACGGATTGATCTACCTGAGCTTGCGGATGAATTGATGATGAACATCGATGATTTATTCCCGATTTTAGAAACGCTTGAGATATTAGGCTTTGCCAAGGTATCTGCAGGTGATATTCAACTGAGTGATTTGGGCAAACAATTTTCCGAAGCAGATTTGCAAGAAAGAAAACAGCTATTTGCTTATCGATTGTTAGATAAAGTACCTTTAGCCCGTTATATCAGACGCGTACTGGACGAAAAAGTCGGGCATCGGGTTTCTGAGGAACGTTTTCTTAGTAAACTGGAAGATTTTTTAAGTGAAAAAGAGGCGGATCGGGTATTGCGAACGATGATAGATTGGGGTCGCTATGCGGAAATCTTTGCTTATGATTTTAATACCGGAATTTTAAGCCTGGAGAATCCAGGAAAAGGTTTATAGATTAGAACGCTTTTTTTAAATCGGAGTGATATTTTTCCTCCTGAGAGTGCTCTTTTTTTATTTGGTCTAATTGCGCTTTAAATTCTGTCATTTTGGTAGCCAATCGCCCTGTTTCGGGTTTTTTATCAAATTTCTGGGATAAGGTTTCATTACGCGTTTGAATGTTAGTGATTAGTTTATCTAACTCGTCAATTTTTTGTTGAAGTTCTTGTGGAGAGATATTCGTCAAGGATTGTTTAAAATTAAGTAATGAGGTTTCAAACTCTTTTGCCAGTAAATTGCGCTCTTTACTAAGGTTGGATTTAATTAAAACATCTTTCAAGCGAAACAAATTATTAAGTGGAGATTCCTCGGTATAATCTTTTAATTCGTCCAGGGCTGATTTTAAATTGGTTTCAAGAATATGATTGATTCTATGAACTATCTGTTTGGCAGGTACTTGATACACACCATCGTTGTTGAGCAGTACTTTAGAGGAGGTAATTCCTTTGATCTTTTCTTCAGGATTGTGATAGGTATAAACCATAGCGTCTTCGATAGATATCTTATGTTGGGTGAAATATTCTAACAAACGATATACATTAAATAGAGAAGGTTCATAGTGACCGCTATAGGTGGTAATTCCTTTAAGTTGTCCATTAACAATCTTTAATTCACCTGCAGCCACCACAGGAGAGCCGGCATTCATGGTAGAATGAGCAATTGAATCTGACCCCTTTTGATGATTAAAAATGGACAGCTCACCATTTGCGTTTAAGGTATATGACGCAAATTCTGGTTTAAAATGAGAAATCATATTGGTAGTACTAAATGCTTGCCGATTTTTTAAGAACTGTCCCTTATGAATATGCACTCTCACTTCAGCTCTTTGCATTGGGGTGAATTCTTTAATTGAATATTTGGTATCCAGTTGTTTGCTTTTATACGTCACGTCAAGAAGCTCTTTTTGTTGAATGGCCTTTGCTATCGGTTTTTCAGGTTTTGCCCCCAAAGGTATGGGTTTGATAATCCTTTGTTCATCACTTAATATGGGATACAGGGGACTCTTTCCTGGAACAAATTCAGGATTTTTTTCCTTAAAAAAATTACGTTCTGCCATTAAGGCATTTAATTGATCGTTTATTTTATCCGTTTCATAAATGTCAAAGGCATAAATGAGAAATTTTAACGCTTCAATTCTATATTTACTTTCTTTAGACGTGTAGTGCTCCCAGGCAAAATCAATACGATTGGCAAGGAGATCCGTGGATTCGTTATATATGGTTCCCGATTTTAAATCTTCATCGCTAAGTGGCATAGAGCGGTCTACAGAATTCTATTTATAATTGTATTATAGTTTATCATTAAGATTAAAATAGAATCATTAAAATGCAGTGGCATGCCTTTTTAGAATTTGAGAAATCTCCATGATTTCTCCGAATAGTTATCAAAGATAATGGCTGATGATTATAAAATGGAATTGATTGTATTTTAGGGAGGTTTTAAAATAATTAATGTCTGATTTTTCTTGATAATCCATCTTGATAATTAAAAGTCGAGGATGGATTATCAATTTGTATATTAAGCAGATTGTTTTGCTAAATAATCGAGAATTTCAAATAAGCGCTCGGGGCTACCAGCCATTTGTAAGTCAGTTTTGTATTTATGATTCACGACAAATGCGGGAACGGCATTAATCTGATATTGAGCCATCGTTTGCATGCCATTTCTAACCCGCATATCAATTGTAGGCGAATTTTCAAAGGCACTTTTTGCAACTTCTCGATCCACACCCTGAGCCACAAAGAAATCGATCATGGATTGTTTACTGGATAACGTTTTTCTATCTTCCTGGATCGCTTTGAATAAAGCTGGAGAAATTTTAGCCGATAGAGCCAGAGTTTTAGCGGTATAATATGCTTTGGCATATAATTCCCATTCTGGTTTAAATACTACAGGAACGCGCTCCAGTTGCACTGTTTTACCCATTTTTCCAGCCCACTCATTTAATGGCAACTCTATTTTATAACACCAGGGGCATCCATAGCTGAAAAACTCAGTGATGGTAGGATTTTTCGATTTATCGGTATTTTCCAGAGAGGATATGACCTGATAATCTTTCCCCGCCTTAAAATCGGCAGCGAATACCAAATTTGGTATTAGAATAATTAACGCAATAATATATTTTAACATGTTATAAATCCTCAATGTAAACCTTCAATATAATGGGATACGGCTTCCATATCTTCCTGACTCATTCTGCCGCTGATATCACGCATGATTTCGTTTAAATCGTTGCTACGCTTCTTTTCTTTAAATGCCTGTAATTGCATTACCGTATACTCTGCATGTTGGCCTGAAAGAACAGGAAATCCTGCTTGCCCATTTCCCATTCCTTTGGGACCATGGCAGGCGATGCAGGCAGTAATATGTTTACTGTAATCACCACCGCGATAGAGTTGCTCACCCCTTTGCACGTATTTTTTAGGAGTGGTGCCTTGTGCGAGGGGCATTTTAGCATAATATTCAGAAAGGTCACTCATGTCCTTTTCGGTCAAATTTGCGACTACTGCGAGCATTGTGGGTACATGGCGTACCTTGTCTTCTTTAATGTCTTTGAGTTGTTTTAGTAAATATTTCGCATGTTGTCCCGCAATATTAGGCCATTGGGGATTGGCACTGTTTCCTTGTGCTCCATGACAAGCAGCGCACACCAGCGTTTTATTCTGCTCTGCTGGAATCGGAGCTTCTTCAGCACACAGCGCCAATGGAAAAACAAGAATTATAGTGAGTACTAATTTCTTCATTCATTTCTCATCAATCAAGCTTAAGTTCTATAGTATCCAGCATAAGCTAATCCGCTTCATTTGGAAATAATGGATGCTTATAATAAATATTAAATAATGGTACACTGCTCCGGTCAAATCCCAAAATG
>JAUXYG010000018.1 GCA_030694525.1 Legionella sp.
GCCGTTCATCAAGCTCACGTAAATAAAGCAAGCGCTCTGCAAGAAAACGTAATTGTACGTCATCTAGCCCCTCGGTTGCCTCTTTTCGATAACGAGCAATAAAAGGAACAGTTGCTCCCTCATCCAGTAAACGAATTGCAGTCTCTACTTGTGAGACTTTGACCTTAAGTTCCTGCGCAATAATCGCTGCTGATGCCAACATCTCTTGAGCCATTCAAATCCCCGTAATACATGGTAAAAATCACTACATTATATACCCATCGCCTATTATATTGCGATATAAAATATGTCCAGAACTCTATACCTAACAAAAAAACCTGTCAGAACCGCACGGGCGGACAACCATTTCATGTTTGGCACTAAAGTGAGTAACTATAACTCGCTGATATATAATGAAAATCATATAATCTCGATCACTTCTGGAGATTATATGGCATATATCAGTGATATCGGAGGATAGTTTAAACGGGTATTTTAGTTGGAACAAGGCGCGAATAGCCTTTTTGTAAATAAGTTTCTTGCTACGCTCATGCTGTTTAAATAAATTGATCAGTGATCTATTCGATGAGGCATGGTTTTTTAGTTTTATAATTTTATAAATATCCCTTAATGCTGTATTTGTTCACTACATACTAACTGTTATAAAATGAGTATCGTTATGAAAAAAATGACTATCGTAAAAGGATAATTATCATGAGCCCCCACCAGCAAGCAATTACTGCCCTAAAGTCATACAAACAAATTGATCTCAATGGGGAAAAAAACCTGCAATTTTTTCTTGATAAGCACAGTACTAAAGAAGGCACTTGGGGACAGTTGACTGTGCATGATGGAACGATTGAATTTGTTTTTCTTGATGGCCATGCCAATGAATTGTCCCATCTTACATTAACTCCCAAATCCAGCGCACTTATAATACCGCCCGCATCCTGGCATAAAATTGCCTCGACAAGTGCCGAATTCAAAGCGACCTTGCAGTTTTACTGCCTACCACATCGCTATTTTGAGAAAAAATATCACCTGACATCCATCCATCATGACTTATGGTATATCTATCAAACGTATCTGCAAGAACGGAAAAAAATGGCTGTACTAGATATCGGCTGCGGTTCAGGGCGAAATCCATTATATTTTGCTCTATCCGGGCACGACACTATGGCTCTGGATAAAAATGAGGATGCTATTAAGAATATTCAACATATCGCTGCACAAGAGCAATTATTAAATATTGAAGCCCTTGTTCATGATTTGAATAAACCGCTTCCTTTTAACGATAAATTATTTGACTTCATCTATTCGACCGTAGCCCTTCAGTTCTTAAATCCTTCCAGTATCAGGCCATTGCTGAACACGCTGCAAACACTAACCTCGCCAGGTGGATTTCATTTTCTGGTTTTTCCCATCAAAGCTGAGTCGTACACCTATCCTGAACGTTTTACCTACCTGGCAGAAGTAAATGAACTGTATCATTTTTATCAAGACTCAGGCTGGTCAATTCTGGAATACAAGGAAAAACCAGGCCAGCTTCATAAGCTCGATGAACAAGGCAAGCCTAAACCAGGTATCTTTGGCCATTTGCTTGCTCAGAAGCACTGATAAAATAAAGACAACACGGAGCCACTTTTTTTATAGACATAAATGAGTGTATGAGCAAAAAAATTCAATACAATAGTTAACCTGGATTATCCTCATAATGAAATCGGAATCGATTCATTTGGTTATCCAGGTTAAACGGGGTATTACTCTACAGTAACCGATTTCGCCAGGTTACGAGGCTGATCCACGTCTGTTCCCTTGGCTACCGCGACATGGTAGGCCAATAGTTGTAAAGGCAAGGTATAAACAATGGGGGCAATCCATGAACCACAGGTAGGTACTTTGATTATAGTGGCACCATTAGCCTTCCAATTTTGCGAGTCATCAGCAAAAACAAACAGCTGACCGCCTCGTGCACTGACTTCATGTAAATTGGATTTTAATTTGTCCAATAATTCGTCATTAGGCGCTATGGCAACAACCGGCATTTCATTATCAACTAATGCCAATGGTCCATGTTTTAATTCACCAGCAGGGTAAGCTTCTGCATGAATATAGGATATTTCTTTAAGTTTTAAAGCACCTTCCAAAGCTACAGGATATTGAACTCCACGACCCAGAAATAATGCATGCGCTTTGTTTACAAATGAATAAGCCAGAGATTCAATCTCCTCATTCATGAGTAAAGTGCGCTCACAAGAGCCAGGCAGCTCCTGTAATTGTTTCAAAACCTCATTTGCACGATCATCAGGACATAGTGCAGCGGCCAGCATTAAAAAAGCGGCTAACTGAGTGGTAAAGGCTTTTGTGGAAGCCACACCAATTTCAAGACCCGCACGCGTTAGAAAAACGCAATCTGCTTCGCGAACCATAGTACTGGTCGCAACATTACAGATACCTAAAGTACCCAGATAATTAGTAGCTTTTGCTTTATGTAAGGCAGCCAAAGTATCAGCCGTTTCTCCAGACTGCGACACGGTGATAAACAACGTTCCCTCGGGCACAACCACATCCCGATAGCGATATTCACTGGCTATTTCAACCTGCGTGGGCAGTGCCGCTAATGATTCAAGCCAATATTTGGCGATCATTCCAGCATGATAACTCGTACCACAAGCCACAATATGGATTTGCTTCACATTGGGAAATATGTGAGTGGCACGTTCACCAAAACTTGCTCTGAGTACATCAATGCTGTTTATTCGACCTTCTACGGTGTCCGATAATACTTTAGTCTGCTCAAATATTTCTTTCAACATAAAATGGCGATAACGGCCTTTACTCGCAATTTCAGAATCCCGATTTAGCAAATGAGTTAATCGTTCCACTGGCTGTTGTGCTGCGTTAAAAACAGATACTTTATGGGCATTGATAATGGCACTATCGCCTTCCTCAAGATAAATAACCGATTGCGCAAAAGCCCTTAAAGCCAGGGCGTCGGATGCTATAAAATTTTCACCTATACCTAATCCGACAACTAATGGACTGCCTTTGCGAATAGCAACCAGCTCTAAAGGTTTTTGCTGATGAATGACTCCTAAAGCGAAAGCGCCGTGCATTTCCTCCGCTGCGGTTTGTACCGCTTGTAATAAATCCTCTGTTTGTAAAAAATAAGAATGAATTAAATGAGCAGCAACTTCAGAATCCGTTTCAGAGGTAAACGAATATCCACTGGAGATCAGGCGTTGACGAAGTAAATCATGATTTTCAATAATGCCATTGTGCACTAAAGCAATTTGACCATGGGAAAGGTGAGGATGAGCGTTTTGTTCTGAAGGTTTACCGTGCGTTGCCCACCGAGTATGAGCTATACCCGTATTACCTGAAATTGCGGTTTCCTGCATGGCATCAGCAAGGTTTTGCACTTTACCCTGAATTCTTACTCGTTTAAGTCTGGAATCGCTATCAATAACAGCGATACCAGCAGAGTCATAACCACGATACTCTAAACGTCGTAACCCTTCTAACAATACTTTGCTAATATCTCTTTCAGAGACAGCACCCATAATTCCGCACATAATATATGCTCCTCGCGTCAAACGCTTGCTTTAGATATCCGCCTTTATTTAATGATGTCCCAGTGGGCTCAATAACAGCTTTGTAAGCAACATTTAGATTGCACAAAAGACTTACATTCATCATATAGAGTATATCAACAAAAAAGGTGAATTATGCCATAAACATAAATAAATCACTAAAGCAATTTATTTAAAGTGAACTTGCCTGAATAATCATAAGAGATCATTCAGGCAAAAGGATGTTTTATGCCATTTTACCTGGCACCAGACAATTGACATCATATCCGTGTGTTTTCATAGAGGTACAAATTTCATAGGCAAGCAAATTATGAGCACGAGTTCCTGGGTGAATCTCATCCCAGAATAAATAACCATCCGGTGCATCACACATGTGATAGTTTTTATCTATTCCAGAGAAATTTTTATCACGATATTGCAATACCTGAGCATAATGCAAGACATAATTTCGCGCAAAGGGAGAATCCGCTAAAGCACTAAACATGGGGAATTTAACATCAATACAAGGCTCAGTAATGTTATTAAATCCATACGTTTGAGGGTCTTTAAACGCACGAGCGAGGTATTCCTGAATATCAATAAAAAGAAAGTCCGCTTCTGGATACTGTGTTTGCCACATCGAGATTAATTTCTGCAATCGTGCGTTATGCTGATCTGCTGCTGCATTTAGCACTTGACGATCGAGAGGGAGCGTGGAGTACCTAGGTGTATCACCTATATGTGGAATACCCATGATTACAAAGCGTTTGGCCCCTGAATTGGCAAGCTTCACTATCGATGCACTTAGATTATCCAGTACATTATCTACGTATGTGCTCATTATTGTCGAATTATAATTATCTTCAAATAACAGAACATTAAGGTAATCGTTACTGCCTGAAAAGATAAAATAAACCGACTCTTTATTTAACAACTCATGCTCTAACAAATACGCCTGAACGGTCAAACCAAGACTTGGAGGAATTAATTTACCGACAATCAGAGTCTTAATAGTACCTAAAGGATGTCGGATTAAATTCCAAACTGTTAGTTGATAATCATATGACGAGGCCCAACTTCCACCAAAGGATTTATTTAAATAAACATCTTCATCGTTTTGAGGAATATGGAACATCTCTGCAAGATACTCATTCCAGACGCGACCGTTCGAAAATCGGGATTCCCAATAAGGAGGTCCTGGTAATAAAGGCACCAGCTTCACTTTTGCAACCAGATTGACTATGTATGGAGCAAGTTCTTTATCAAAAAAGTTGCTAACGATATTAATACCTGCATCCAGGACCATCTGTGGCACATAGTAGTCATTCGCAAAATCGACCATTTTATTAATCACGAAAATTTTAAATGGGGCGACGATAAATGCCGGATTTTCTTCCTGACGTAAACTTTTAAGTAACCGGGTGGTGTTACCTATATCAGACAGGCTATCACCAAAAATAACCATCGATTTTACGGGGATGGATGCGTAACTAAAGAATGGAATACAAAATAAAATTAGTGCTAACCACTTGCACATCCTGTTGTGATGGAACATATATTCTCCTTGAATTTCAGCATGCAGAAGACAAAATAACCACAGCTTGACCTTAAGATTACAATTGGTCTTAAATTTTTGTCAACGCATTCCTTATGAGCATGCATTATTGGGTTTATTTTTAGCAAATAGTGCATTTAATTCATTCCTATTGATTAAATTGTGAGTAAATGATAAGTTTTGCCGATTATTTTATTAGTTTTTAGGTCGTCACGTGAAAGAAATAGTAATCGCCTCTTTTTATAAATTTGTTTCTTTAGAGGATTATGAAGCCCTTAGAGAGCCTTTATTAGACAAAATGCGAGTAATTGGCTTAAAAGGAACGCTTATTGTGGCCTTTGAAGGGATAAATGGAGGCTTTGCCGGCACTCGCTCGCAAATGGATGATTTTTATCAGTTCTTACGCGCAGATGTTCGTTTTGAAGATTTGAAATTTAAAGAAACGTTCGATGATAAAAATCCTTTTGATAAAGCAAAAGTTAAAATTCGTAAAGAAATCGTCACTATGGGTGTCGGCGGGGTTGATCCACTTAAATCTACAGGAGTTCATCTCGAACCCGCTGAATGGCATGAACTGATCCAGGATCCTGAAGTAATTATTATTGATACGCGCAATGATTACGAATTTGAATTAGGCACTTTCAAAAATGCCATTAATCCCAATACAGAAAACTTTAGAGAGTTTCCGGAGTATGTAGAACAACATTTGAGCGATAAAAAGGATAAAAAAATTGCTATGTTCTGCACAGGAGGAATTCGGTGTGAAAAATCAACAGCCTATCTTTTAGAACAAGGATTTTCAAATGTTTACCAATTACAGGACGGAATCTTAAATTATATTGAAAAAATGCCCCAGGATAACTCTCTCTGGGAAGGAAGCTGTTTTGTCTTTGACGACCGCGTAGCGGTTAATCAGCAATTAGAGCGGGTTTATCCCCAATTACCGCAAGATTATAAAGACGAACGCTTTCCCAAATAAGGGCTTACCGCCCTTATTCAAGGTGAATTTAAGTCCAGAAACAAATCCTCAATTGCGTATACATCAGTTATAATAGATTTTTTTATTGATCCAGGCGTCATATGACTACTAAAAAACCATCGGATTCAAGCATTGCATTGAATAAAAAAGCCGGTTTTGACTACTTCATTGAGACCCAATTTGAAGCGGGCCTTGTCTTGGAAGGCTGGGAAGTTAAAAGTCTGCGCGCAGGAAAAATAAACCTGTCTGATGCGCATGTCATCATTAAATACGGTGAGGCATTTTTGCTTGGAGCGCAAATTCAACCGCTGCAAACAGCATCAACCCACTCTATTCCTGATCCAATAAGGACACGGAAATTGCTGTTAAATCGAAAAGAATTAAGTCAGTTAATCGGTAGTGTGGAGCGTCAGGGCTATACCATTGTTCCCCTTTCATTGTACTGGAAAAAAAATAAAATTAAGGTAAAAATAGCCTTGGCACGTGGTAAAAAGGAACATGATAAAAGAGATACCATCAAGAATCGTGAGTGGCAGAGAGATCGATCACGCATTATGAAAAATAAATAAACTCCCGGAGGTTTCATGGACATAGGACAAAAAGTACCTGATTTTGCATTCAAAGCTACTGGCGGTTTGGAAGGGCATTTAAGTGATTACAAAGGTAAAACCGTGATCCTCTATTTTTACCCAAAAGATGCCACTCCGGGGTGCACAACTGAAGGTCAGGATTTTAGAGATTCATACTCCCACTTTGAGGCCTTAAATGCGGTTGTATTTGGCGTTTCACGTGACAGCTTGAAATCCCATGAAAACTTTAAGGCAAAACAAAATTTTCCTTTTGACTTAATTAGTGATAGCGACGAAGAGTTATGTCAGTTATTTGACGTGATTAAGATGAAGTCCATGTACGGCAAAGAAGTTCGTGGTATTGAGCGGAGCACATTTATCATTGATACCGATGGGATCCTGACCCGACAATGGCGAAAACTCAGCGTTAAAGGCCATGTAAGTGAAGTACTGCAGGCAGTACAGGAAAACTCAACACATTAAATTCCATTTTCTCCAGGTTTGTGATCGATCTTTCCTATAATGTACGTCGATGCGAGCATTAGCGAAGCAATCAATAGGAGCTTTATTAAGCCCTGGACTGGATAGCTTTACGTTGTTCGCAAAGACAATTTCTTTATAGCCTAATTTAAGACTGGTAGCAAAACCTAAGTTAGAGAGGGCTGCTGTTTCATTTTGATGTATTTTTAACCAAAAAACAGGTACAATTCCATCGGTTGACTTCTATCTATTACTAGCAAGAGTGTGCTATGCAAAACCGAAATATCCAACTACTTATTGTTATTGCCACATCAATCCTTACATCGATTGCCACGGATATTATTTTGCCGAGCTTACCTCAAATTGCTCAGGACTTTAATGTCTCTTCAAATGATGCAAAACTTCTCATTTCTGTGTACATGGCAGGGCAATTTGTAACTGTTCTCATTTGGGGAATAATTGCCGATCATTTAGGCAGAAGAGTTACCTTGCTATTGGGAATGCTGTTCTTCCTCTCAGGTTCCATCTTAAGTTTATGGGCCACTTCCATAAATTTTTTACTTTTTTGTCGTTTTTCACAAGGCATTGGAGCCGTTGTGGTTCCCGTTGCAGGTTGGGCCTTAATCCAGGATTTATTTCCCAAGGATGAAGGAGCACGAATCATGTCCTGGATAGGAACCATTGTTGCCATTCTGCCTCTATTTGCTCCCGCTATTGGTGGTGCAATCGACGTACGTTATGGATGGCAGACAAATCTTTATTGCATTGCAGCGTATGCTTTTGTTTTATGTACCCTCATGATTTTATTGCCGGGACAAACGCCTGACTTGAGTAAAAAAACAGTTAAACCTGAACTAAAATCACGTTTTATTACATACCGCCACATCATTAAAAATAGAACTTTTGTTTCCTATATCACCCTTTTTGGTTTATTAAATGCAGGAGAGTGGTGTTTTCTGACCGTTGCTCCATTTTATTTTGATCACAAGCATTTAGCTGCCGACCAGATGGGAATTCTACTCATGCTTTCTTCCACCGGATTTGTTTTCGGCTCATTACTGGCCTCTCGTTTATTTAAACTATTCGGTGTTGAAAGGACCATTTTACTTGGTATTCAACTTGCAATAGCCAGTAGTGTGATGCTTCTAACAGGCGAATATTATCACTGGACGGACAATCAAATATTTAACGCCCTGGTTATTGGTATTTTTGTTCTTAGCTCTGCTCTTTTATGGGGCGGAACTACCTCAAGAGCGCTACAATGCTTTGATGAGTGTCGTGGGTCAGCATCAGCAGTTCGAAGCTTAATCCTGCTTTGCTTCACCTTTTTGGGGACTTATTCGGGAAGAATCATAGATCATACGAATCTTTATTATGTCGGCATTTTTCTTTTCATCATGAGCTTTTTTGCTTTAATTGTCTTTAACAATAAAGAATTTAAAGTGGAACGAAGAGCTAATGCCGCTCATTAAAGAACCATTATTTCACAAACTTTATTCAGGATTTTTTTATGTTTCAATTAATTCAAAAAGTTAAAAAGATATTAAAACAGATTAAAAATAAGATTTGGCGCGATAATGATGCTCAAAACTTTGATTTGATGAAACTGCCTAAAGAAATCAGGCTACATATAGCTTCATTCTTACCTTTGGAATCTTTACCCCCTCTTTTGCTAGTAAATAATCAATTAAATTCTGATTTATCAAAAAGCAGCTTTCAAGTAAATACCGAAATTTTTTCGCAAATGCAGAATCACAGGAGGGTAATAAAGGGCACAGCAATTACTCAATACCTAAACTTATGTCTAGTAACACAGCAGCAAAACAAATTAAAACAAAAAGAGGAATTATTAAAACTTTGTAACTACCTTAATCAATTTTTTAACCTAATTACAATGGGATTATTGATTTATAATTCCAGCCATATACTTAGAAAAACTAATGATCCCCTGTCCATGACGTTGAGTTTAGATTTATTGCTGCTCATGCTCAAACTAGGAATATCAAATAAAGTGAGAAGAGTATTTGAAGATAAAATTCGAGATAACATTGATAATATTCCTTATGAAAAATTGGATGCAGCCACTAAAATTAAAACTCTGGACGAAATTGTTTCATTGAAAATGACTTAGCGTAGCCAGTGAACCTTCCTCCCTGGTGGGTGAGTTGTTATTTTGCGTATTTCCACAAGTCAATTTTGTATATATTTCATAAAAAAAATGTGGCTTTTTAGGTTTTAAATATTGGCTTATCTCATCAGCCAATTCAACCGGCAATCTACGGTCTTTTACCAGTTGTACCAAAGGAATCGCTGCGAGCAACATTTGATTCTCGGCATTATTTTCTAAAAGAAGCCGTCCATCGGTATTATAAGGCTTTAAGGTTTCAAGAAGTTGTTCGTGCTGCACCAGATTTTTATTTTTAAAAAGCAGATTCCCCCTTAAACTTATTTGAGTGAGTGTATGGGGGATTTCAGCCATTAGCTCCCCTAATTGCTGTGTTGATAGAATATTAAGTGCGTTATAATCCAGATTTAGGCTTATGACTGTCCAAGGAATTTGACCAACCAATCCCAATATTTTTTCAAATCCGAAAACACCCAACGAGAAATCACTCAGATCTAAAGTAGTAATTGACGGGGGTGTTGCTTTGATAATAGGCTCTAAGCCACCTCCTATTTTACTTGGAAACCAGCGAAGCGTTTTTACATTATTTGAAAGGCAAGAAAACACAACGTTTGCTTCCTCTTGGACCAAATTGATAAAATCGCTTACTTCCAACCCCAAAGTTTTGACTTGTAATGGAAGAGTACTAAGGATTTTCTTTTGTTTTGCATCGATTGAAAATATTAAATCTGGGTTATTACATTTAAAATTAAGCAATAATTCGGAAACACTTTCTGATAAGTGTGACCATATATTAGGCCATGATTCTTCCGGAATATTTAGCAACTCATTATCCCGCAAATCCAAGGAATGAATATGAGACAATCCTGATAAAATTATTGAGAGAAGATCTGGATGCATGCCTAGACTATTTTTTTTGAACCTGAATTTAGTTACATGTTTTGGAAGAGCCTTAAAAAGGTTAATGAGGTCTTCAGCAAACTTTTCTTCATTTCCTTCCGCGTCCTCTATCGTCATGTGATCCCACAAATTATCAGCACAGACGTATTTAATTTGTAAAGGAAGAGAAGAAAATAATCGATGTACAAAAGGAATTCTTGCGAAATTGATTAAAGAAACAATATTAACTCCATGGACATTTGGGGGTAGATTACGCATTAATTCATCAATAAATTCAATAGTTAATGAATTACAAGGAGTAAAACACAATGATACTGGGCGATTAAGTGGTACTTTGTCTAATTGAAGCTTAATATCAACCATGGAGTGAAGCGTATGTTTGTCCGAAGAAAGTGTTATCAGATATTCTTGCATCAAATTTACAGGGAGAAAAAAAGCCCATAATATCACAAAAAGAGCACAAAGAATATTTTTTGCTCTGACCGGCGTGACTGCGAACAGTTCCATAACCTTAAGCCTGCCCTCTCAAAGTTGTTGCATATCAAATATTTTATAAAGTTCATTTCGCCTCACTTTATTAAGGAAACCAAATATTATTACATACTGTATATTCAATTGCCTCGAAAAGTGAACCTTCGGGCGTTGGCGTGGGTCTGATGGATTTGGAATGCTATACGGATGTAGAATCTGTCCTAAACCTTTTGCCAATAATTTTCTGAATTAAACCGTTCTAATAAAAAATCAATAAATACCCTGACCTTATATGGTAGATAACGTTGGCTTGGATAAGCAGCATGAATATTAATGTCCTGCTCACAATAATTATTTAAAATACTGTATAAGGTACCCGTCTTTATTTCCTCAGTGACCATGAAGCTCGATAATTTAATTAAACCGGTACCCGCAATTGCGGCTTTAACCAAACCTTGGTTGCTGTTGATTCGTAGATTTCCTGACACCGGAATGGAAAATTTTTCTTTCTCTCTACAAAAGCGCCATTCGTGCTTTTGACCAATACCTAATGAATTCCCAGGTTCATTTTGATAAATAAGACAATTATGCTTCATTAAATCTTCTGGAATTTTGGGCATGCCGAATTGTTCAAAATAATTAGGAGAACCATAAACCCCACTACCGCGAATCGCAATTTTTCGAGATTTTAATAGAGAGGTATCAGGTAAATCATTTATGAAAATTGTAAGATCCAACCCTTTATAAATAAAATTGGCGTATTGACTTCCAAGTATCAATTCCATTTTTATTTCTGGATACAAGAGTAGAAAATCATTAATCGCAGGTATAAGGTGCACCTGACCAAAGCTCATGGGCGCGTTAACACGAAGGAGGCCTGAAGGAGTTTGATGTTGCTGTAACACTTTATCAGCAGCATCATTTATTTCAGATTTAATTCGTTTGCAATGTTCATAAAAAAGAGCTCCGCTTTCTGTTAAAGACATAGTTCGTGTGGTTCTTTGAATCAACTGCACTCGAAGTTGGTTTTCCAAACGAGTGATTCGTTTGCTGACAGCTGATGGAGAGAGAAATAGTTTTTTAGCTGCTGAAGCAAAGCCTCCCTCTTCTGCCACACTTATAAATACCAAAGCGTCACTGATTATAAAATCTGTCATGCAATCACCCTTCAATTGATGAATTTTTTGCATCAATGTGATGCTAAAATAGGACATTGTTAAATATTTTATATCAATTTACTATGCGCACCAAATGGTTATTCAGCTTTCATTATGTAAATAGAAAGCTCATCTACTAGTGAGGTTTATAAATGGGTCTAATAGTAAGAACTAAAGAACAACTCAATTATAGAGCACGTTATGTTGAATTAGCTAGGCCCATGGCGGGTGCTTTAGCGGTAGCAATCTATTCACTGCTAACAGATGAAGTGAGCGATCCGGATGTTAAAATAAAGCTGAGTAATAATATAGCTATTTTTATTTGTTGGGTAATAGGAGAACAAATAATTCACCCTATTTGTGCTTATTTTAATTTATACACGAAACCTCATTCAAAAAATCCTCTCTATCGAAATTTAAAAACACTCTCAAGCTTTGGATCTGCTTTAGGCATGCTTTTAGCCTCACTAATTAGCTTCTGGTTTAAGAGAAAATTATCCTTTTCACTGTATAGTTTACTGATGGGCTCTATAATTGCTCTATCCGCCTTTATTATTCGATTAATGGATGGGAGTGAGAATAATCAAGTTGGCACTGAAGGCTGGTCGAAATATGCCAAAACAGCCCTTGTCTTTGGCTCATCTATTGGGCAGTTTTTAGGGGGGGTAATCTCGTACATAAACAGATGTGATCCTAGCACCAGCGTAAATAATATCACGCTCTACAGCACAATTACTTCCATAATGAGTTTTTGTATCGTGATGCTATTTGTCCCTCTTGTGAATTATTTGACACGTAATAAAAAGCAAATAAAAACAAAAGGGCTATTAATTACAGAAGATCGTGATGTCTTTAATAATAATTACGTACGCTCAGGAATGACACTAGGGGTGGCGATAGGAACGATTCTAGGAGCGTTTTTAGGACCGATAATTCTTTCAGGACTCAGTGCGGCGGTTGCAATTGCCATTGGTGGAAGTGCTTTTTCAATTGTTTTTGGTATAAGTCTAGGAGCCTATGGTCGAAAATTATCTCTTTATTTTGAAAAATTTTGGCGTGTCTCGCACAATACTGACAACAGCTGGTCTTATGCAACACGTAGTACTTCTTATTATTTTAGTTGTTTCAGTATAATTCTTGTCTATGCACTATGTCCTATAGCTAAATTGGATTTTACTTTACTGATTGCCTCAGCAATGGCCAGTCTTATTGGATGGTTTACGGGGTTATTTATCATTTGGCTAAGTCGAAAAATAGAACCTGATGAAACAAAGACGATTGCTATAACCCTGCCCTGGACGCAACGACTTTCAACTGGCACAACCAGAGGGATGATTATTGGCGCCATTGCCGGTTTAGCGATTGGCCTTTTAGCGATTGGGCCTTTTAGTTTGATTGGCTGGATGACCCTTATTGCGGCTGTGGGTGGAATCATTGGTGGGATAAAAGATGTTGGTTCCGATCCTGTTTTTTACACAATGGTAAAGAAGATAATCTCATCATTGTTTGAGATAAACAATCAACCTAAAAATAATATATGCTCTGCCATTACTAACCCACAACGCAATCGTTATGGCTTATTTTCTTACAAAAAACCTGTGATTTATATAGAACACGAGTTTCGTACTTCGGAGCTACACGAAACTAATTTACCGAGTTCGGCTTGCGTCTGAATAAAAGAGGTTAACTGGCTACGTGCCATTACAATCAGGCCTGTTGGATAGTGGGTTAAATTACAGTTCTGAGGCAAATGCGAATTAGTGTCATATTTCGATTAAAAATTAATGTAAAATTCATGCATTTTGGCTATTAGTCAAGCTAATCCGCCCATATATTACTGCGTTTTAATACTTCAAATGAGTCGTTACATTCATAGTAAAACTCAGTCATAGCAATGGTTATGGATGATTCCAGTTCGCACTGATGATTTTTTCCTCCAACTCTTTAGTAATCATATTGAAATCGGAACCGATTCCACCAACCAAGCCAATTAAATTATTATTTCAGTTCCGTTTATTCTATTATCCATTCGAACTCCATAATTAGATATCTGCAAATAATGACAATACTTGAGTAAAAAAGTTAATGCTCATGTACTGAAAACATGACTGTCTATGGTACATGCGTATTTATTATGTATAATATGTGAACATATAGATATTGTGGAGACAAAACAATGCAGCAGAAATTTGATATTCTTAATTCTTCCGGTAAGAATTTAAATGATAATGAAATTATAAAAAAACCATCAAAACAAGTATTTGATGGTTTTTATGAATATACAAATGCATTACGAGATAATTACGATGAAGAAATTGAGTATCAATTAACTCAGAACGAAGGAAAATGGATTATTGAATTTGACAATCAAAGTGATGCACTTGATACGGCTTGGATAAAAGCATTGGATCTTTTGAGAAATGGAGCATTATATTCTATCAAAGTTGCTGGATATAATGAAGATTATAACAATCAAAGTATTTTTATTTATACAAAAAATGCTGAAGATAAGAATGATGTATTGTTGATATTAGAACTATTACTACACCATAAGCTTCATGAGAATTGCAAATCTATCAGTTACAAAAGCAACAAAGATATGTTTGAAAAGAAGGATGTTAGAAAATATGAAGAAGAAAAAAATGATTTTATTAATAATCCTGACTCGCTGGATACTCTTAAGATTAAAAAAGGTAGAATTCAAGATGAAAAAGCAACAATAGCATTTGATGATTTAATCAATCATATTGAAAAGATAAAAGATACAGAAAATGAGCAGGCAACAAAGACGCTGAAATTAATGCATAACGCATTATCACCATGCGAAGAAAACCGTAAACAGGCACAGCGTGAACTAAGCGATTTGGGAAATACTTTAAGGGGACATCCTAGACGAGGCCTGCAAGCATTGGGTGTTTTACTGGTAATTTTTGGTGCTGCTATGATGGTTACGGGTGTTTTATTGACTGTGGGAACGTTTGGTTTAGCGACACCTGGTGGTATCGGTTTAGCGGTCGGTGGCGGATTAGTCGCTGCTGCTGGTATAGGTTTATTTGCTAATAATCGCAGGAAAGAATTTTCCAAAGACGTCACTCAATTCGCTAATCAAATAGAGGTGAATAATCCATTATAGATCTCCGGCCGGGATCCTGGTAAAAAATGTTCACGCCATTTTAATCCTTATTAACGCCAAGCTATAATGGGATTCTGTCGTGAACCAGACAAAGAGAGTGTTCCTTTAACTGTGTGAGCCTCTGATTCATCTCAACTCTAAATCTAATCTTCCGTCAAAGAATATTTGGAGTTGTGAGGCGATAAGTGCCCCATTATGTTTTTTGACCATAGATAGCTTTATCTGCGTTTTATCAAGTTAGATTCTAAGAGCTCTTACTTGAAATGCTAGATATATGCAATTTTAGATCCTATCCTGACATAATTAGATGGACATACCTGGCATCAGAATAAGGTATACTTCAGATTAACAATAGAGAGATCACTATTTATTTGGCCATTTTTATACTTTTTCTGCAAAAAATCTCTATGCATCCACCGAACAATTATCAGCCCTTAAAAATCCTGAGCACTTCCAAAAGTACTATTTCTTCCCTACAAAATTTCCCAAACATTCATGGCTTGAAACCAATCAATTTAGTCAAGCCTTAGACCGTTATTGCACACAATCCGTTTCTCGTGGGTTTTTCTCAGCCTTAAATACGGTGTGGCCGAAGTCTAAAGCAAGAATTTCAACACCGCCCACTGATACCAGCGGCTCATTAGCCAATATAGTTACCGTTATTCAAGGGACACGGACAGAACTTAATCTCGAGCGCTTTCAAAACTTTAGTCTGGATAAACCAAATCCAGATACTCAAGTTAATTTTAGCATGTAGACAAAGGGATAATGATCTAGAAAATAATACTCAGGGATAAGATAATTTTATCAAGTTTGTTCACCTATGCTTACTGTTTGGCTCTGGATAATGGTTCCGAGCCAACGCTTGCAGTTTGTAGTCGAATTATAAAATCTTTTTGCTGATTTACATGCTGTGGACATAAGTAAAGTCGCCCTTTCTCGCAAATTTTATCATGGCGTCAAGTTGCTCGCGCTTGATACTGTGAATTTTAAATCCTCTCGAGAATAGGTGACTTATCAACGGCTATGAAACTGATATAAACTATAAACTGTATCTCCAATTTTATCTCGTGAACCTTTATGTATCGCTACAGCATAACGCCCAGCAGGTAGATGTTTTTCAATTATATCGCCTTCAAGCTTAACTTGTTCGGGCACCGTAATTCCTAAGTCAAAACGAAAAATTGCGGGCTCAGTAGTTGCAGGATCATCATAAGCAAATCCAAAAGACTCACCTGCTTTCAGTTTTAAATTAATTGTTTGTGCATTTGCCCAACTAATTAGCTTGTTAAGGCTGCTTGCTAAAGTATCAACAGGGCCCCGATGTTCTACAACAGCTAACCGCCTGCCGACTATATTTTGAATCTCAACGTTCATGATATTTTCCTCTTTTGGCAAACGATACGGAGGCTTTTCCCAAGTCGTCCAATTTGCGTGTACTCTAAATTTGCTGGGATTAATGCCACAAGTTTGTTTAAACGCACGGGTGAATGATTCATGAGATTCAAATCCCGCATTGATTGCAATTTCGATAATGGTTTTATCATCAACCACCAATTGATGAGCTGCGCGCTTTAAACGAAGACAACGGATGTATTGTTGTAATGATAAACCTGTATAAACAGTAAATAAGCGATGAAAATGGTATTTTGAAAAGAAGGCAATATTACTCAATTGATTCAAATCAAGCTCATCATCAAGATGTTTCCCGATAAACTCAATTACATTTTCTAACCTGCTGCTTGTACTTCATGCTTTCCTCAACCTAAATATCAATTTATTTACAAAAATCATATTATCGAATTTCTAAGAACATAATTTGACCATTTTTGCTAACTTTATAATGAGGGTAGTTAATAATTATTCATTTGAAGGTAAAGTTACCTCTTGTTTAAACAGCAGTTCTATCATAATAAATCCTTATGGCAAGCTGCCAACTTAAGATGGCAGGATACTATCTGAATTTGAAAATCAATTATAGTAAATTTTAGCCTTTAAAGGCTAATTGATAATTATCTCATTTAATGAATTATAAATGATTCCCCCCACTTAAAACCCTTCGACCTAGCCTTTGTAAAAATAGAAATTTATGCATAGGATCAACCAAATAGCTCTTCAATAGTAATCTGCACCTCATCTGGAATGGGCTTGGCGTATCTAAAAATTTCTTTAATTGACACATTGCCAGTTAATTCTTGTGCAAAATGAACTCCATGTTTATCGGTCACTTTTTTTAAAAAGGTGTGGCGTAGTTGATGAGGAGTAAATTCAAATTTTTCATGTTCAGGTAAGAATGCTAATGCTTGCTTTAATACCCTCTGACAAATCCGATAAACATCCAATTTTTGCAAACGAGTACCGTATCTTGTAATAAAGAGTGGCTCACCTTCTTGTGCCTCTCTATGTTCTAAATATTGATCTAAAAAGTATATGGGCCCCAAACAAATTATTTGAAAATCAAAAAAGCCGTGAGTGCCGACTCTTCATTTTTTTAAGTAAGCATGTTGTGATCTCTTTTTAGGAAAAGGACACTTTAACGATTTGACCGCAGAAGTCGTTTACAAAATGATGAGCGATAAAATAAGCTAATCGAAGCTGATGTAATTGCCTATTTAAATTCGATACTGATATGTTCCTGATGAATTCGATTCCGAAGATTTCTGGTATGTTCTATATTCTGCTCACTTAACCGTGTAATTTCTTGTTCGATTTTATTGTAAATATAATCAACAAACCTTCCTGTAACAAATATGGATGCTGCGGGCAGTACAACACAACCAGCACTCATAAAAAACCACCAAATAGAGCACTCGCCAAACTCTGTGTGTACAAAAGTTTGGTACTTGTATAGGTAGTTCTCACAGAAAGTGCTAATAAGCATAACGCTCCAGATATCGAGAGTAAAGCAAGAAGCAAACCCGGCTGACATCCTTCAAAATCTGATTTAAACCAGGGTAATATTGCTTTGTGAACATTCTTGCGCTTATGATTAAAAAGAAGTACCTCATAATGTGGAAATCCCAAAGTTCGTAACTGATAGGTATCAGGCTTACCCTTAATTTTATAGGGAACTTGAGATAAAAGCATGTATGTTTCTTTATTGGCTTGAGCGAACTGCACCACGGATTTGATGTGTAGTTTATTCGCTATAAAAACAATGAGCTCTGGAGGTAACCCCTAATGTAGATTCAGACGTATTGTGAGTAATTATTTTTTCCCTAGAGATGAGCTTGTGCACTCGTTTGACAATTTGGTAATAGATGTTTTTAAGAAAACGCATCATTTAACTCCTGTATCAATTAGACATGCTTATATATCATTCACGTTATAAACCTGCAAAAATACCTGTAATAATCGCAGGAATCTTTTTATTATAATTTCAAGCTATGTTTCAGCCAATTATCTAAGCTTAGACGCTACTGAATTTAAACTTATAAGCTGATACTATAGAGGTTAAACCCGGCATGTTATTTAGTTTAATTTGTATTAGAAATAATAATGAATTTTCATGCTTACACATAGATCAAGAGGGAAAACCAGTAAATACGGAAGACAGATACATTGTTGTCGAAGATAACATTTTTGAATTATGGTTTAGTACTAAAGGTAATATAATAGTTAATATTGATCACTTAAATAAAAAGTTTCATATAGGTATAACCTACTTTCCAGCTAAACAAGGAATAATTATTAACAAATACTGCATCGGTAAAATTAAAATAATGATCTATTCTTTACTTAAGGCATTTATCTAGGGTCTACATTCTCGCTAGGCCTGCATCAGAAGATTTATAGGTAGCAACGAAGATTAATGTCTTTCCTTTAAATAAAAATTGTTATAGCGTCAATTACATAATTAGGACAATACAATATCTCTTCGAAAATGAGGTATCGATCATTAATTTATCTTTTTTATCCAGTTCCTCATCGGTTCGCTGATGAAAAATATCAATTTGCAAGGACGATTTATCGATTAAATCCTGCAACATCACCCCTACTTTCTTATAAGAAATGCCAGGTCGGTATAGTTTTTTAAACATATTTGGCCACACGCGTGATGACTTACTTTTTTTAAGTTAACCATTTCAATTTTCATCAATACTTTCAACTTATTATATTGGTATATACTGTAAGAATAGCTAAGGCAATTTGTTATATAACGACTCCGTGGGTAAAAGGGCAATTCCATGAAACTACTATTTTTAGGCGTATATTCCTTTATGACTTTGGGCAAAGATCTTTTTCAAGCGAATATGATCATTGAAAGTGATAATGGCAGTAATATGTTGATTGATTGCGGCTCTGATATACGCCATTCCTTATTGGCACAGGGTTACACTCATAAAGACATAGACGCGGTTTATATAAGCCATTTACATTCAGATCACATAGGGGGCCTTGAATGGTTTGGTTTTACTAATTATTTTAAAGAAAAGCGTCGTCCCAAGCTCTATGTTAGTCCTGACCAAAAAAAACCTCTTTGGGACAATGCCTTATCTGCCGGCATGTCATCATTAGAGGAAGAGCAGGCTCACCTGGATACCTATTTCGAAATTCCTGACATTAAAAACGATACCTTCTATTGGGGTAATTACAAATTT
>JAUXYG010000031.1 GCA_030694525.1 Legionella sp.
CCCACACCCTACGTCCCTCGGCTTGTCCGAGGGATCCAGTAGAACTCACATCAAGATAGAAATTAGACTCCGGGGATGGATAGTTTAAGCTCTATAGTGGGTATAAACACGCCACACCATCAACAATTAAGGATAAAAACCTACTTTCAATGAAAGAATATCCCCACCCCCTACGTCCCTCGACTTGTCCGAGGGATCCAGTAAAACACACATCAAGATAGTAATTAGACTCCGGGCATGAATAAGGTTAAGGTCAATAGTGGGTATAAACACGCAGCACTATCAACAATTTAGGATAAAAACCCACTTCCAATGCAAGCATACCCCCACACCCTACGTCCCTCGGCTTGTCCGAGGGATCCAGTAGAACACAAATCAATATAGCAATTAGACTCCGGAGGGGTTATTGCTTAAGGTCTGCAGTGGGTATAAACACGCAACAGAATATCAACAATTAGGATAAAAACCTACGTTCAATGTAAGAATACCCCCACACCCTACATCCCTCGGCTTGTCCGAGGGATCCAGTAGAACACACATCAAGATAGCAATTAGACTCCGGGGATGGGTTATAGCTTAGGGTCTGCGGTGGGTATAAAATGCCCTACTTTATCAACAATAGGATATAAATCCACTTACGAAAGTATTTAAGAAAGGCAAAATATAACTCAACGTCAAGATTCTCACGCAAAGAAATGAACTATAGAGTTAAAGAGGCGACTGATTTCGCCTCATTACTTCTGAAATTACAATGATATTTTTAACTGATGGAACAGAATTTTCTCCGATTGGTTCTATTTTCAGAATTATCCTGTGGCACCGTCGAGGAAGCAATATTGAACATCTTATCTAATTGATCTAGGCCACTTGACTTATCCTCATATCGTGATAATAAAAACTCTTCACACCATGCGATTGGGGTACCTTTAATTGGCTTATTCAGGACGTCATTATTTAATTGTTCGATAAGGGTTTCGGGACTAACACTCCAGTCGAAACTTTCTAAATTATAATTTTTTGCCTCTTCTATGGAAATACATTTAGCATTGAGGAAATACTTATTATCTTTGAATTCAAAAAATATCTTTTGTTGATGCAATTTGTTATTTTTTAAATACACCAAAAGTAATTCCACGTAGCCATTCCTCTTATTGTAATTAACCAGTGAAATGACTGAGTTTTTATTTTTTATATCCCCAATTTTGAAATTTCTATTTATATCCCACTCATATTCTGCATCATAAATTTCATTATCAGCAGGTACATGAATTACCTTTGAATAAAATAACTGTTTATAATTGAAGTTAGCATCATAATTTAATTCTAATTGATCATGCATTTTATTATACAAACGAAACCAGTTTTGGTTAGACCACTTTATAGAGACTGTCTTATTCACCCCGGAAAAAAAACTATACCTCACAGGGTCAGTAATTAAATGCTCCATTATCTTTTGAAACAGTTCATTTGGTAATTCAAATAAATAATTCGGTTCATTATTAACAGTTGCATCTACATTAACAGTTGCATCTACTTTACGTTTCATAAGACATTCCTTGAAAAATTTGATCAAATTATACCCAAATTGATTTTAAAAGTAAATTGATGCTTGGGATTTGTTTAATTTTTGCTAATTTGGCTAAATAGATTTAGGAGTCTTTCTGGTCCAGAGCTATGGGGTGTTTATGCACGATTTTTCAATTCTTAACAAATTGAATATTCAACTTATATCAGCAAAAATCGAAAATTTTTCTGAATCTCGTTTAAATCAAACTGATTAAGATAAAGAGAGAAACTCATCCAGGCACTAAGTGCAGCTAAATCCTGAAATGGTGGGGGCAAATAGACAGGATTCGTTAATATCCCTCGCTCTTTTAACTCACCTAATAACGGTAAATCATCCAATACCAGTTTTCCGGCGAATAATAATGGGATGGAATCAACCCGACGCTCCCCGATTGCAAAGCGAATATAATTATAAATTAGCACAAACCCTTTGGCATAGGATAAATCTTTGGTAAAAGGTCCACCTGTGGGTGTACTGCCGCGAAATAAACGTACCGATTGATTGTAACTGTCAAGTTCACTTAAACCGCAATCGAGAAAATAATTATAAATATCAAGAAAATTGGCTCCCTGCGTAATCTTATCCAGAGCTATTACTCGATTAGTGATTTTTAACATTCTCCCGGGATAAGAGGAAAACGTCACAATTTCGGTTATGACTGCCAGCCCTTCCTGAATCACGCTACTGGAGGGTGAACCCTTGGAAAGAAAGAAACAATTGGGCTGCATCGCACCGTTCAAAGTGGTACCAACATGCACCCATCCCTCATGAACTTCCAGGTATTTCAAATCCCTATCGCTAAACATGGCCTGTTGGCTTAATTTAATACTTTCAGCTCCAGCAGATGCATCTGCAACCATACCATCACTTATCATCACCGTAACATTACTTGGGTGTTTATCAAAAAAATAGCCCAGTCGCGTCTGTAAAATTTCCTGAGCCTGTTCGGGGGTGTGGCGTTTTAAATCTGCTTCTGATTGTAATTGCACATCGAGATCGGTCAGAACATCAAATAATAAAGTACCCATTTCGCACATCCTCGGCCCCCCTGCGTAAAACACATCATCAGGGCTACCATAAAGCTCCATGGCTATTTCACAAAAAGCGGGTGTTCCACGAACTGCAAGCATTTGTGCTGCGCGACTGTATTCATCACACTGTCTTCTGATCAATCGGGTAAGAGTGGAGTACTGCCCTAATTGATTTTGGGCATCTCGTAAAATAATGCGAAATTCCTCCTGCTTTTCCGGGACATTAAAAGGAAGAGGTTTGTTTTCATAATAAGCAGTATCAACAGGAGGCAGTTTTTTCCCTTTATGCTTAAAAAATTCCTGCCGTACGGTATCATCCCACTTAATGCTGTCCAGAATCCTGATTTTGCGTTGTGCGTCGACAATGCGCTGGGACAACTCTTGGATAATGAGCAACTCAGCTGATTCTGATGTCATGGCAAACCCCTATTTTATTATGTCGCAAAGAGGCAACCATAATCCCTTATAGTTATCCTCAATCCTCAAATGCAATAAAACAACATCTCTTAAACCGGTGGTGCTATATTCACACGCGCATCTTTAGTTTGCGGTGGTAAATCATAAAAATTATTTATATTTGCATTCGTTAACGGGGGCGGAACCGTTACTTTAGCCCCATTATGGCTTTGCAAATACAAATTTTCGCCATTGCTCGAATAACGAGCGGAACACGCTGATAAAACCAATAAAGCCACAACACACACAATTAAATTTTTCACAACATACCTCAATTATATCAAATCCAGATTCTTTAGAACTTTTTCCAATGTTTCATGATGCTCTTTTGCAAGCTCTGTCATGGGCAGACGAATTTCCCCATCCATTAAACCCATTCGATTCATTACCCATTTCACTGGAATTGGATTTGATTCGATAAACATAAGTTCATGCAAAGGCATCAATTTATCATGAAGCCGCAAACAGGCTGCGTGATCTCCATCCATAGCCAAATCACACATTTTTGCCATAAGTTTGGCCGCAGCATTCGCAGTGACAGAAATTATTCCTTTCGCTCCTGACAAAATCCACTGCGCACCCGTTATATCATCACCACTATAGACGTCAATAGTTCCCTCAGAGAGGCGCACTATTTGCTGCAATCGGGTCATTTGTCCTGTAGCTTCTTTGATGCCGATGATATTAGAAATTTTTGCAAGTCTAGCAACGGTTTCGGGCAACATATCACACGCTGTACGCCCAGGCACATTATATAAAATAATAGGGATAGCAACTTCCTGAGCAATAAGACTAAAGTGCTTGTAGAGGCCCTCCTGGGTAGGCTTGATATATGCCGGAGTCATGATTAATGCGGCATGCGCACCATACTCCATGGCTTGCTCCGTTAATTTGATACAATCCTTTGTGGCATTCATGGCCGTGCCAGCAATTACCGGAACCCGCTCTTTTGCCTGTTCAATTACCGTTTTAATAACCAAAAGTTTTTCATCATGCGATAAAGTACCGGCCTCTCCAGTCGTTCCTGCAGCGACCAATCCATGAGTTCCCATTTCAATGTGAAACTCCACCAGTTCACGTAAACGGTTCACATCAATTTTATCATCTCGCAAGGGAGTGACTAGTGCCACCATACTTCCTCTAAACATAATATCCTCAGTATTTTTATTATTATTCTAATACTACTGGAAAAGAAGGGTCATAGTAAATTTTTAAATATAATCCCCTGGGTTTTACATGGTAATTTATATTTTTTAAATGCAATTTGATTATTTTTATTACATATTTTATTTAATTTGTACTATCCTTCAATTGGAAGACAACAATAAAAGGAAGTCACTATGAAAAAAATAATCACAACAGTGTTTTGTATCGGGGTATCCGCTACTGCTTTGGTAGGATGTACCAATACTCAGGTGGGAACAGCTGCTGGTGCGGGGGTTGGCGCGGGTTTAGGTTATGCAGTTTCCGGAGGCAGTGCGCTTGGAACTGTAATTGGTGCTGGGGCCGGTGCATTAGTAGGTAATCAAATCGGTCAGAACCAGGACAGACGCTATTGGCGTAATAGTTATTACCGTAATGCCTATTATGGAAATGGCTATCGAGGTGGTTATTACCGAAATAGTTATTACAGAAATGGCTATTATTACTAATTTCTGACTGAAAATATACCTCAATGTTTACCCGATTATACCTTGTTGCGTTTAGCCCTTTACCATAAAGGGTTAAAGCAAGGTAACAGCAAAAAAACAATAATGCGATCAGCAAATTACCCATTCTGTTGCTATAATGGATTTAGACAAAATTACAAGGATTGTAATCATGCGATTGAGGAATAAGGTAGCAATTATTACGGGTGCAGCCAGTGGCATCGGTAAAGAAATA
>JAUXYG010000044.1 GCA_030694525.1 Legionella sp.
ACTCCCTGCAGACCTTAAGCTACCCATCCCAGGAGTCTAATTTCTATTTTGATGTGAGTGCTACTGGATCCCTCGGACACGCCGAGGAACGTAGGGGGTGGGGGTATGCTTGCATTGGAAGTGGGTTTTATCTTAAATTGATAATGTGTTGCATATTTATACTCCCTGCAGACCTTAAGCTACCCATCCCAGGAGTCTAATTTCTATTTTGATGTGAGTGCTACTGGATCCCTCGGACAAGCCGAGGAACGTAGGGTGTGGGGGTATGCTTGCATTGGAAGTGGGTTTTATCTTAAATTGATAATGTGTTGCATGTTTATACTCCCTGCAGACCTTAAACTACCCATCCCCGGAGTCTAATTTCTATCTTGATGTGAGTTCTACTGGATCCCTCGGACAAGCCGAGGGACGTAGGGTGTGGGGGTATGCTTGCATTGGAAGTGAGTTTTATCCTAAATTGTTGATGATGTGTTGCGTGTTATACCCACTGCATCAGGGTGACAGTGTTATTTGATATCGGAGTTTCCTTTCTGACTTGACGTTTGGACAATTGGATCCCTCGGACAAAGACGGGGGGCGTAGGGGCGTATATTGTGGGGTACTATTAGGAAGTAAGAATGAAATATTACAATATTCGTACTATGAGAAAAATATTGGTCCTACATAATTAGAATAGTGAACCGAAACCTACGTCCCTCGGCTCGTCCGAGGGATCCAGGAAATTCAAGCACGCGTTTAATTTAATGGAAAGATAGTTGGTCGGTAAGACCAACGGAACATGCTTTTTATACTGAATAAGAGTATGAAGATTCTTTATCTGGTTTTGGAGGAGCAAATCTTATTTCACGAGGAGCAGATGTTGCTTCAAATACAGGAGGATAATGCCCAGGAGCTGAATCTTTAGAAATGGAATTTTTGACTTCAGGTTTCCCATCACCCTGAACAACTTCTGTTGATTTAGGTTCTATTGGTACACTAATGCCCTCTGCTTTATCAGAAGATTTAGAGAATATAACATTTTTTATATAATTACCTGCATCCCGAAGACCAGAAACTATTAATTGAAAAGGAAGAAGTGATGTTTGTATTACAGTAGCGATTGCCCCAAGAACATAAGAAACTAATCCTGAAATTATAAGGACCGGACTTAAGAAAACACCTGCCAATTTGAATCCTATAGTATATATATCATCCTCAATGGTAAGCAGAAGTTTCAGTAAAGACCAGGGCGATTTGGCAAGAAACAAGGTTCCATTAATTCTCTCTTTATAACCTTCGATACTTCGTCTAATATAAAACATAGATTTCCTTAAAATAAAATGTTGAACAATAATATCATTTCTAATATTAAGGAATTATTAAATTTAAGGCTTAAAGAATAATTTTATTGCACAATGTTTTTATGCAAGTCCACCAATAATAATTGAATATGGGATAATGAGCACTCAGTGCAAAAGTATTACGGCGATGCATCTCACCCAATTTAAAATAATAAGCTCAAACCTACGTCTCAGCTCGCCCGAGGGATCCAGAATTTAGCAATAAGTTTAAGCAATAATTACTAAAATTGATGTATACCGGATTAACCGATATACATCAAAAAGAAAATAAAACCAAACCGTTAAGGCCAAATACGAATGGTATCCATTACTTTTTCGACCTGATCCGCAGTTTCGAGAGACATCTCGCTCATATGCTGAATAGCATCAGTTAATGGAGCTGGGAGAATTTGCATCAACTCATCAATTGCTTTCTCAGCACCTGGCATAGTAATAATGAGCGTATTTTTTAGAATACCTGCCTCACAACAACTCGTCCACGCTTCAGGAGTATATTTGGAACCATAAGTGCGCATTAATTCTCCAATACCAGGAATGATTCGTTCGCAGATAGCGTCCATTGCGACCGGAGTTCTGTCAAAAGGTGAAACTCCTGTGGCCCCTCTAATCATGATTAGTTGTGGATTTTTTTCTTCAACAAGCTGTTTTACATAATCAGTAATTTGCTCCACATTTGCCGGAAGCAACTTATATTCAATTACGTCAGCACCCTGAGCTTCGAGATGTTTAACCAGACGACTTCCCACATCCGGCATCATTCCCTGAACCGCTTTATCACTAATGGACACAACGGCAGTTTTTACTGCATTTAATACTTTTTCTGGTGCGATAAACAGGGATTGAACTTCTTTCGGAATACCCTCTTTACGTACCCATATGCCTTGATGCCCATGTTCACGATATAATAATTGGACATTTCCAAAAGATACTTCATGACTAATATTTTTACATATTTCAAATACTGCAAGTGCCCCAGTATTAACACCGGACATTGCCTCAGTTTCAATAGCTCTATCTGAAAATGCAGAAACATAACAGTATAAGTCAATGGAACAATCCTGTTCATTTAACATTGCGCGAGCCTGAATGTGATCTACATTAGCAGGGCAAAAAAATGAGAGCATTGAAGAAACTTGTTTTGCGCCATTGATTGCTGATGTTTCAGCTAACTCAAGGATATTTGTCGTACCTTTAAGGCTTTTGTTTTTAATTTTATCGCAAAGTTCTTTACCAATATAAACTTGAGCTCTTGCAAGTGCCCGTTGGGTGGTTGAAAAATTAAACTCTTTTTCTGATGGTTGAAAATTACTTCCAGAAAAAAACTCATCCAGTTTGTCTTTGCTTAAAGCATGAGTAGCAATCCTGATGTCATGCTTTGCCATTTTATCATCATGTTGATGCGAATGTTGGTGTGCCATTTATCTCTCCATGTTAAGTGGAACTTCGTATTATGCTAATTTAATATTATGTTAATTTTATAATCTTTCCAGTTTTTTAAGAAATTTATAGGGATAAATATACGAAGATGGAGCAAATATTTATCCAAAGGTAAAAATTAACTTGCAGTTTGTGATTTCTCAAACATTATCTAAAATTATAAATAGATTGATTAATAACCTCGTTTAAGCGAGAACTTAAGATGGCAATTTATGCTATTGGCGATGTACAGGGATGTTTTTTCGAGCTAAAGGCCTTACTTGCCAAAATTCAATTCGAGCCGGCAGAGGATACACTCTGGTTCACAGGAGATCTGGTCAACAGAGGCCCTCAATCACTTGAAGTTCTGCGGTATGTGAAATCTCTTGGTGAAAAACATTGCGTGGTATTAGGGAATCACGATTTACATTTTTTAGCCATTGCTTATGGCGTTCGCGAAACATCAGCAAGCGATTGTTTTGATGCACTCCTCAATGCCCCAGATCGGCAGGAATTAGTCGATTGGCTGCGTTTTTGTCCACTACTCCATTACGACGAAGTACAGGGTTATGTTTTGACTCATGCTGGTTTGGCCCCTTTTTGGACACTGGATGAAGCGCAGCAATTGGCTCGTGAAGTGGAAAATGTAATACGCGGAAATAATCCTGAATTATTCTATAAAAATATGTATGGTTCCAAACCGGATTATTGGGATCAGCAAATGAGCGGTTTAGAGAGACTTGCATCTATTACGAATTACTTAACCAGGATGCGATTTTGTTATCCGGACGGAAGGCTGGATTTAGACTGCGCAAAAAATCGATTTAAAAACAATTTATCCGAATTGATTCCCTGGTTTGCCATGCCCAATCGAGTCAATACCCACGAACAAATCCTGTTTGGACATTGGGCCACTCTGGATGGTAAAACCAACGTTCCCAATGTTTATGCCCTTGATACCGGGTGTGGAGGAAGTAATATTGGAGGAGGAGCCATCATGAATAATCGTCTTACCGCTATGCGTTTGCATGATAAAAAAATATTCAGTGTAAAGTATAACTATTCATAACCGATACAAAAAATGAATTGAATACTATCTACAGTAAGGATAATTATGATGGATTTAAATCAGATAAATCAAATGATTCGGGATTTAAAAATCAGTAAGGAACGTATTAATGCACCTGAGGAATTGGCAACGAGATATCCTTTTGTAAAATTTATGGACTGGTTTGAAGAGGCATTGCGCGTTGAAGAAAATCCTGGGGTAATGGTTCTGGCCACTGTAGATTCAGATAATGTTCCGGTAACACGTGCTGTATCGTTACAGGAGTTACAAGAGAATAAGTTAATTTTTTATTCAGTATATAACGGACGTAAAGGGAAGCATATTGAGTATCAAAATAAGATTGCCGTTAATTTTTACTGGCCTGATGTTTTTAAACAAGTAAGAATCAGAGGACATATAGATAAAACCAGTCGTGAAAAAAGTGAGAGCTACTTTGCTAAACGACATCGTGATATTCAACTTACTCTCCATGCATGGAAACAAAGTGTTTCCATTCAATCTCGTGATGAATTGGAGCAGCAACTTGCAGAAACCAAAAAACGATTTGTTGATAAAACCGTTCCCTGCCCCGATTATTGGGGAGGCTATGTTATTACCCCTTATGAATATGAGTTTTGTTTCCGTAGAGGAGGCTTAAAGAACGATATACTTTTTTATACGCTTGAAGATGGCATTTGGAAACACGAAAGACTTACCCCCTGAAAGGATGGAGTCATAATCTGTGTAATAATTTTTCTTGTGCTATATTAAAATTAATGGAATGGAAAATAAGGAAAGAGCATGTCAAAACTTACGGATAAACTTGGCAGAGAGATCAAAGACTTACGTATTTCTGTGATAGATGCTTGTAATTTTCGATGTCCTTACTGCATGCCTGCAGCAATTTTCGACCACTACGAATTCTTAAAAAAAGACGAATTATTATCTTTTGAAGAAATCAATCGCCTTGTGAAACATTTTGTGTCGTTTGGGGTAGAAAAAATACGCTTGACAGGTGGCGAACCGCTATTAAGAAAAAATTTGGAAAAATTAATTGAAATGTTAGCCATGATCCCTGGAATAAAAGATCTGGCTTTAACTACTAACGGTTATTTGCTTGCTGATAAAGCGCAATCACTTAAAGATGCTGGTCTGATGCGGGTCACTGTAAGTCTGGATGCGCTTGATGAAGAGAAGTTTAAGAAAATGGCCGGGCGAGATGTGAAACTTGAACGAGTTTTAAAAGGTATAGAAGTTGCTAAAGAGGTGGGTTTGGGACCTATCAAAATTAATACCGTAGTAAAACGCAACGGAAATGAAGAGCAGATTGTACCTCTGGCTCGTTATTTTAAAGGGAGTGGTGTAACGGTGCGTTATATTGAATACATGGATGTAGGAAGCGCCAATGGCTGGAACTTACATCATGTGCTTACTCTTGATGAAATTACGCAAATGATTAATAAAGAATTTCCTCTGGAATCTGTCTATGAAGAAATTGAAAGCTCTGATGTAGCGAAACGCTTTCATTATAAAGACAATACCGGGGAAATTGGTGTGGTCTCTTCAGTCAGTAAACCATTTTGCCGTTCTTGTGTTCGAGCACGGTTATCTGCCGAAGGAAAATTCTACACTTGCCTCTTTGCCACAGAGGGTACTGATTTACGCACGCCATTACGTTCTGATTTGACTGAAGAACAGATGGCTGCATTTTTAAGTAATATCTGGGCGAAACGTTCGGATCGGTACTCAGAATTACGTCAGATGCTGCCCCCTGAAAATATAGAGCAAACTGTGAAGAGAGTCGAAATGTTTAAAATGGGGGGCTAAGATTAGGGTTGTTGGAAAAATTCGCCTCGCCTGTAACGGGATGCTTAAATATTATAAAATAAATTTAGGCATCCCTCGTCTACTATGTAATGAAATATTTATTCCTGCAGATTAATTAAATTGAAAATTATCCAGTTGGATTGGGATATCCAGTAGCATGAAATTATTGAAAATAAGCATGAATGCCACATAAAATATTACCTGACTCAAATGAATTAAGAGAAGAATTGGTTGAAGAAAACACCGAAATAAAAAGACAGCTGCGATTAAGCTGCTGTCTAATGGTGTGTGACCTTAAGCGGACATCTTATGCTTAGGCTCTGGTTTTGATAATTGAAATTGGCCAGGAAGCCATTCATTGGTGCCATCTGTGTAATGCTCGTATTTCCAAATTGGCAGACGTTTTTTGATTTCATCGCCCATGAACGCACAGACTTCATTAGCTATTTTGAAATTCCTTGCAGATACCTGCACCAGAGTGCACAAACCACCGGATGGAATATACCCTTTAGTATGCGCTGCATAAATTCCGATATCTTTATCAAAAAAATGTTGCGCTTCCTTTGCTATTTTAAGCAGGGTCTTTTCAGCCATAGAGACATGCATATCATAAGTGATGCCTTTAACCTCTTTATCTTTATTGTGATGATCGACATATCCAATCAGCATGCCAATAGTACGTGGATGCATCTGATTAAAAAAAGATTGGTAAATGGACATAATATCCATAGACCCTTCTAATATCTCAACAGTAATATCTTTATGATCGTTACACATAATTTAACCTCCACATACAGGTGGTAACACCGCAACCAGATCGTTTGGTTGTAACGAATTTTTATCATTCTGATCGAGTATCTCATCACCTTTGGCAAACGCAGAACTCTCAATGAGTTGCATTAGTTCCTGTGATTTTGCTTCAGGTAACTCTTTGTTGCGTTCAATTAGCTCTGCATGAAGTTGTTTCGCTAATTGAGGAATAGAAGCAGATTCCGGCACCTTAATTAGAAGCACGTCTTCATTTTGCGATTAACTTTTTAACATTCCGTATAGCTTCAATTTGATATTTATCTTGTCCATAAAATAATCCTCTTAAGTTAAACGCGATGTAATTCTCGCACCGCCTTTGCAATTAATTCCGGTAAAATAGTCATGGCTTCGTAAATGGCATTTTTACTGCCAGGAATGGCAATGACCAGTGTTTTATTAATGACTGCGGCTGTACTGCAACTTAACCAGGAGTAGGGAGTATAGCTTTCACCATTTTTACGCAAGAGCTCTCCTATTCCAGGAAGAATACGGTCGGCCATTTCATTCACAGCTGTAGCAGTCACATCACTCGCAGTAATCCCTGTCCCGCCATGTAACATAATAAGATCACAGGATTGATCCACTGCCTGTTGAATTTTTTTCTTAATCATTTCTTTATTGTCAGGAAGTAACTCATAATTTACTGGGCTTGCTCCTGATTTTTCCAGTTCTTCTTTCAAAAAGACCCCAATATCCGGATAGTTTTCCTGTTTCTTAAACGCTCTATCACTCATTTCAAATACCTGAGCTCGAATATTGGCTAAGGGCAAATGAGGGTTATTCAAAATTTTTTGCAATTCATCGGGAATTCCTTGCGAATGAGTCCACACACCGGACTTGCCGCCCTCTTTATACAATAATCGGATATCACTTATTGCAAGGTCTGCATTAACAATTTTACACAAATCGTAAATTGCCAAAAGGGCTGAGTTAACACCAGCTAAAGCCTCCATTTCCACTCCTGTCTTGGCAAAGGCAGCCGCCATACAATATACAGTTATGGAGTAATCTGAAGCATCCGGTACGGTATAAACTACCGCCTGCTCAAGGCTAAGAGGATGACATAAAGGTATCACCTGATAGGCGCATTTTGCCCCATTAATACCAGCAACCTCGGCTAATGTTAGCGGATCGCCTTTAGGCATAGTTTTGTCCTGAATTTGCCTGAACGCTTCTTCGCCAACATAAATTTTTCCTTGTGCCAATGCACATCGAGAGGTTGCAATTTTTCTTCCAACATTAATCATGTTATAAGCATGTTTTGGGAATGTTTGCATTACTTTATCCCGAAGATTTAGTTGGAGAGCGTGTTCATGACTATCATGTTTATTTTCCATTTCTTTTTCCTTTATAATGAAATGTGATAAGAGCAACTGATTTTTCGGATGTTAAATATTTTGCCTTTATTCAGATCGCATACTTTCCGTATAATATGGCGGAGTCGTCCACTAAATGAATGTTCAAGATGTGCGTTAACCCCAAGCAAGGATTCTCGCTGATTAGGACATTGTTTTATCATACCACTCACTCCTCCCTGATTTTGCTAATGGCTGTTTGCATTCCATTCAAGTGGTTTAATTTTTATATACAAGCAATTTAAACATAGATAACTAATATTAATTTGTAAAGTTTATGACGGAGAACCGCAAGGAATAGTAACAGTGTATGTGTCATACATAGGGGTCAGAATATCCTTAAGATTAAATTAAGACCAGTTTGACCATAATAAAATCTATGAGCTATATTAGTAATAGTATTAAATATTTATCAAGGATTGATTATGAGTAACGTACTATCCACGGAAGAGATAAAAAGATATCAGCGCCAGATGTTGCTTGGTAAAGTAGGTATTGAGGGTCAGCTACGACTTAAACAGAGCCGGGTACTCTGTATTGGTGCAGGAGGGTTAGGCTCACCGGTATTACTGTATCTGGCGGCTGCAGGGATTGGGACTCTGGGTATTGTGGATATGGATGAGGTAGATATTACCAATTTACAGCGTCAAGTACTTTTTACCGAGTCTGATGTAGGCGTAAGAAAAACGACAGCGGCTAAAGATCGGCTAACCCAATTGAATAAAAACATTGATATCATCATTTATGATGAACCTTTTAATGAGCTCAATGCAGGTAAAATTATTCCTAGTTTTGACTTAATAATTGACGCGACTGATAACTTTTCCGCAAAGTATCTTATCAATGACAGCTGTGTGAAATATGGAAAGCCCTATATTTATGGCTCTATTTTAGGGTTTGAAGGACGAGTCAGTGTTTTATCTGCAAAACACGGCCCTTGCTATCGATGTGTCTATCCTGAACCGCCCAAAGGCTATATCCCTAATTGCGCTGAATTCGGGATTATTGGTGCTTTACCTGGCATCATGGGATGTATTCAAGCTATGGAAGCCATTAAATGGATACTTGGGGAATGGAGCGCTAAAAGAGCTGATGAGCTGGGACAATCGTCTTTTCAGCCTTTGCTTGGAAGATTATGGATATTAGATGTGCTGACGATGCAAACCTTGCATTATCAAATTAAAAAAAATCCAGAATGCCCTGTATGCAGTAAGGATTTAAAGGATATTAAAATAGAAGATAAACCAATGCACTGCGCGAGCAAAAGTACTCCAGCTGTACCTACTGTCACTCTAGAGGAAAGTAAAATACACATTAATGATGAAAACACCCTTTTTCTTGATGTCCGGGAAATATCTGAGTGGAATGCCGGATTTATTGATAATGCGCAACATTATCCTCTTTCAGCTTTATTAAGCGGTGAGGGAATAAACGTTTTGGATCCTCAAAAGAAATATATTGTTTATTGCCAACATGGAAAAAGAAGTCAAATAGCAACTGCCTATCTAATGGAAATGGGATTTTCTAATGTGGTTACTTTGGAAAAAGGATTTTCAACATGGGATGGTGAAATTAACTTCCCTGAATAGAGTTCTTAGCGATAAAGAGCTTGTAAGAAACAAGCTCTTTATCGGGGGGGGTTATTTAAGGTTTGGTTGCTTTGTATAACGAAGCCAGGGTTTTACAGTTCTAAAGCCGGGAAACATTTTTTTGGCTTCTTCATCGTTTAGGGATGGAACTACAATACAGTCATCCCCCTGTTTCCAATTTACTGGTGTTGCAACATGGTGTTCGCTGGTGAGTTGTAAGGAATCGATAACACGCAATAGTTCATCAAAATTCCTGCCAGTCGAAGCAGGGTATGTTAACATTAAGCGTATTTTTTTGTGATTATCAATTACAAATACAGATCTTACAGTTAAGTTATTTAGTTCATTGGGGTGAATCATTTCATATAAATTAGCTACTTTGTGTTCTGGATCTGCAATGATAGGATAATTGATGGTGCATTGTTGCGTTTCCTCAATATCTTTTATCCATTGTTGGTGACTGCTTAAAGAATCAACGCTCACTGCGAGCAATTTAACGTTTCGTTTATCAAAATCAGGTTTTATTTTGGCCATATATCCTAATTCAGTAGTGCACACGGGCGTAAAATCTTTTGGATGTGAGAAAAGGACAACCCAGCTATCGCCTGCCCATTGATGAAAGTCTTCAATTAGACCCTGAGTAGTTTCAATCTTTTTAAAATTGGGAGCGGTATCTCCTAATAAAATTGCCATATAAATGTTCTCCATATATAGATTAAGTGTGTCTGTTTGTTTGTATAGTCTCTGTTTATGACTGTGACACGAAATGTCATATTAAAGGTATATACCATTCTGTGAATTTTACCTAATTTAAAGGATTCATCGAAATAGTTAATCCATTGCCTGAAGTGCTTTGGTATGTTAGTTTCAATTATCTACTCTCTCTTATATTTGTTATGGATAAAGAATTTTGGCTTAAAAAATGGGAAAATAACGGGTTTTCTTCTTCCAGTAATGAAATTGATTTGGATTTGATTCGCAACGCTCCTCTTTTGAATTTAAAGCCTGGCGATACAATTCTGGTCCCTTTATGCGGGAAGACTCCTGATATGATGTGGTTAGCCGAACAAGGGTATCATGTAATTGGTATCGAACTCGCCTCCATTGCTTGCGAGGATTTTTTCAAACAGTTTGGGATCACACCTGAAATCACCCGGTCAGATTCTGGTTTTACTCGTTATAAATTTAATAATATTGAATTATTGTGTGGTGATATTTTTGATTTAACTGCAGATCATCTGCCAAAAATATCGGCTGTCTACGATCATAAGGCGCTGGTTGCGCTATCTCCCGAAATGCAAGATGCCTATGTGAATCACATTTTTTCCTTTATTAGCCATAAGAAAGGCAGCATGTTAGTATACACTTTGCAAACGGACAATGACGTCAAAGGCCCTCCATTTCCAATCAATCAGACAAAAATTAATGCTCTCTATGGCGCAAAATCCCAAATTAAAAAAATAAAATCAGAACCATTGATGCCCGTCCCCAAAAATTTGGCGCAAAAAGGGTATCATGATGTAATAGAAGAAATTTATCTGATGATCATAAATAATGAATAATATTGAGAAAATAATTGGGGACTATCAACTGTTTTTTTCAGATATACTTCATCGTATTCGCACTTTGCAAATCAATATTATCGGTATGCCGTTAAGTCACTTCCTTCTGCGAACTGCTACGCTAACAGATTACGCAAAAATAACAAAGGCGTTAGAAAAGTATTGTTGCGAGGTAGTGGAAACAGGTTCTAATGACAAGAGAATTTCTATCCTTACCTTAACCACCCCTTTATCCCTTGAGCAGGGCTTTGAATTGCCCGTTATAGAAATTCCAGCTCCCAGTCCCTCCAAAGATGCTTTAACTGGTTTTGAAAGTATGGGCATAGTAGCAGGTCCGCAATTTCAGGAGTTTTTAGAACAGCATGACTCGGTTTTTACCGCTGTAAAAGAATATGGGCCTTATTTGAAGGCGGCTTTAATCACGTTTGATAATCAAAAAACTGTTAAATTCTATAATCGCTCAATACGTGAAGTCATTCGTTTAGAGAGTGGGGCTTAAATTAATCATGATTGAGGCGGATTATTCCCGTCCTCTAGGCCTTAATTCTCTCATTTTTTCCTCATCCTTTAATGCGTCTGCATCTCACCCAGTCGGAATGGATAGTCATGCCGGCATCGAGCGTAGGCGCTTCCTATTTTTAATGAGTTTGCATAGTACGCATAATGAGTTGCATTATAGGCGCAACAGGGAACAGAGCTGATAAAGCATCCTCGTTTTGCATTCCATACAAACCCACTTACTGTAGGATCCAGGGTTCTGCCATCAAAACAGACATAATGCGGCTGAGAAGGGCGATCTCCTCTAATACATCCCTGAGCAAATAAGGCCGCTGAAAAGAAACTGCTTATTAGAATTATTATTGTTCTCATATGTTTAACCTTAAAGTTGCTATACTTCATAAAAGAAGGATTTACTGAAATTATTCAAACATATTGTTATGTTTAGCGACACATTTAAGGATAACTTAAGAAAATAAGTTTAAAATGGATCCAAAAGGTTCAGGAGTTCAATCAAATGCCGCAAAATATCGCTTTAGCCAATGCTTTAAAGGACACTCAGGGTTTGTCTGCTTTAGGTCTTAATGCCTGTATTGCAGCATTGGATGAAGTGCTACGGGTGCAACCAGATGATGCAGTAGCGTTCCGAAAGGCGGTGGTTAAGCATCAAAATTTTTGGAATCGGTATAATGAGCAATTAGTAAAGGCTCCTCCCAAACCAACCGGTTTAATGGCTCAAGCCACGGGCCTGCTTGCTCAGGCGTCTGGTTGGGCATTAAGAACAGCTGGAATATCAATAAATAGAGATGAGAACTCTCTTCCTGAGTCTGATTATTTTACTTCATCGAGTTTTTTAAACCCTGATGATGAAGTTAGTTTTGTAGCGTTACAGCAGCTTGCGGCGGAGCAATTAGCTATTTTAAGTGTGTATAGAGCCTCAAATCCAATGTTGGTAAGTCTTATGGGAAACCATAATCGTGATTATGTGTCCGAGCAATTAGAATTATTGGTTGGAGAGGAACACGCTGATCGCATTTTAGTAACCGATGAAACAATTAAGTCAATTCGCTCTTTGGCCACCCGTTTATATTTAAGAAATATAAATGATACTCTTAATGATGAACATTCAATAAACGATTTAATTAATGCAAAAACACCTCAGGAATTTGATGCGGCTTTAGAAGAGCTTCTCCAAATTCCATTTGGAACAATAACAGAGCTTTATCCTGAAGATAGAATTTTATTAAAGAATCGATTAGAGATTTTAAGAGCTTCTGCTGCCAGAAATGCTATTTTAACGCAAGTGCTCGCAATTGGAGATGATACCTCTTTAAACAATGTAAAAAATGCTGTCAATCAGCAAGAGTTAGACAGAGCTGTACGCGTATTAATACCAGATTATCAGAATGGTTCATTAACTCTCTTGACAGCAGAAGAAAAAGATTTAGTGACTATCCAACAGAAAAAAACTATTCGTTTTGCATTACTGAAGCGTATTGTGGATCTTGCAAAGAGTCAAGAATCTCTCGATACGTTGACTAACGCAAGAGATCAGGGGGCGTTGAATCGTTCCGCGAAAGCTTTGCTTCCTTCTTATGTTGATGATGCCTTAACCTATCCGTTACCAGCTGAAGAGCAAAATATAATTAGTTTACGTAGAATTAAATTAAGAAATGAGGCAGAAAAAGTCAGTATTACCACATATATAAAAGACGCCCCAGATGCTGATATTTTAAATATGAAGAATTGGTTGGAAAGCCCAGACTTGGAATTCGCCAATAGATTAAGACAACAATTTCCCCATGTTCACAATAATGACGTTGATTGGGCAAGAGGTAAATTAGGTTTCAGGTACTTAAAATCAGTTATACCTACTTTAAATGAAGATCTATTGCCAGTAATTCACGCTGAAAATACAGAAGTAGTCACCAATAAATTAAAAGAAATCTTAGGTAATCATGATTATATAAGTCTTGCAGTGACAGAAGAAAATGTCCCTGACCTGAAACGAAGATTAATAATAAACCATCTTAATCAATGGATGAGTGCAGATAACGCTCAACCCACTATCAATGTATTGTATGAGTTAATTAATGCTCCAAAGTCAGCAGATTTTAAACAAGCCTTAATCAAAGTCGGGGTGCGCGCTGATTGGTTAGACAAAGTAAATATTAATTTAATCAAACAAGACATAAGGGCACGTATCTTTTCAATGGCTATCGGATTTACTTCCAAGTGGGGGGTAGAATTCTACTCGGAAATAAATAAAATATTTCGTGATTTACCCCTGGAGAAACAAAATATTCTTTTAAAAGGTGTGGAATCGGGAGATGCACCTAATATCCGGCATTTAATCCATGCGATGGATGCTCATGCAGTTGCCTATTACTTAGGGGATAGTCCTGCGGTTAGAGCGGTAACTCCAGCAATAATTGCAAATAATAAAAAAATGTCTTTATTTGCACAAATACATAATGCAGGGGTGTCCCGGGCCTTGGCAAGCATTAAAGCGGATTTAAACCTTGATGGTATTCAAATTCATGCCATTAATAATTTACTCCGTAATATCCATAATTTGCCTAATAATCCTCCCAATATTCCCGCAGAATACAATTCACTATTAGATAATATTAAAGCACTACTTCCACAAGGACTTGATAATGTAGTTTTTAAAAATGCTTTTGGGGTAAATGACGCAGGCGGTTTTACTGATCGTACGATTTATAACGAGATTAAAACTCAGTCCGAATATAATATCTATTTATTAAATAACCCGACAATTAAAAAGCATCCACAACTACAAAAATTATTATTAAATTTGTACAAGCATCATTTGTTGGATGAGCCAAAATTTAATAATATTTTGTCTTCGTTAACCAAAAGAAATACGTTAACCCAGTTTCTCAATGATCTTCCAAATAATACCAATGAAGAAAAATTACTAAAAGCCCAGTTGACCAAAGAATTATCTGCTGTTTTATTTAATGATTTAAAAAATGAACAAAGAGCAATAAATTTAAAAAATAATAATGCAGAACAAGATGTAATCGCTGTGCTGAATGGAATGGAAAAGGAATTAAAGGGAATTCAGCTCAATAACAAAGTACTTGTTCAAAATTCTAAATCCCTAAAATTTATCACCACAATAAACTCGACGGAGCTTTTTAATCCCGAATTTATAGATAAAGCGTCGTTCAATAATGATGAAATCAAAGCAAAATATCAGAATTTATCCAAAGAATGTGACTTAACGATTGATAAGTTAAATACAAATATCAATGCTCTGGATGGTTTATTAAAATCATTACCCAGGGATGAGCCTAATGCTTCGCGACCACAAGTTGTTCGTTTAAGATCAAACTTAGAAAAAGAATTGGCACATGCCAAACAGAGCCTTATTTTTTATCGTGAAGTACAAAATAAATTATCCGGTGATCAGGGAATTTTGAAAGCCATTGATAATCTCATTATTAACCAAAGAAATTATGTGTATAAAGCTAGGGGTGTTACCTGTGCCATTAAACCCGTTGAAAAAGCACATGAGGGGATCCCAGCTGGTGGAGCACCTGTTGTTGCTCAGCAAGGTGACATAGTTTTAGAAAACACCAAGCCAGGCCAGGTATATGTTTATGATGTCACTCATAGAACTGCGAATTTTGAGGCTGTAGGACGTTTTACTCAAAGTTACAATGACATTGAAAATACACAATCTATGAATGTAAAAGATGATGTATGGTATAATCCTATGCCTTGTAAAGTACAGGTGATTCAGCCCCCGAAACAAACTATTCCTGTATTAGCGGATGGTACAGCGCCTGATCCTCAAATCCAGCAGGCCAAAGTGAAATTTTATATGGATATGGCCGTTGCTATTGTTAATGCGAATGGAGGAAAGGTACCTACCAAAAAACGTCCCGTTCGATTAAATGGTTCAAATGCTGAAGAAGTAAAATATTTATGGACTGCATTGGTAATCCTGGGTGAGGGGAAACCAAGGTTTGGTGAAGATGCTATCGTGGTTGAGTCAAGTGCTTTTGTACCCAAAGAGGAAAAGGGATTTAGTGGGCAATTTACAAACGCCTCTGCTTATAAGGTATTTAAAAAGCCTGAAAATATTGATGTAATTAAAGAAGCGCAAAAGAAAGTGACCGAATATTCGGGTAAAGTAACAGAACATAATGAAAATAGAGCCAAAGCCAATGATGTTGCCAGTAAATATAAAAAATTGGTACATAATAAGAAAGTATTAGAAGGACAGGAAGAAAAAATTGATAAAGAGGGTCCTGCGCCAGCCGCACCTTGAAGGTAAATAATAAAAACAGGGGAATGTAAGTGGATGCAAAAAATTTGGCAATAGGTGTATTTGATTCTGGTATGGGTGGATTAACGGTATTGAGTGCCCTTCAGGCTCATTTACCCAATGAGTCATTTGTTTATCTCGGTGATACTGCTCGGCTTCCCTATGGCACAAAAAGTCCTGACACCGTAAAACATTATGCCATGCAGATGGCCCGAATATTAATTGAGCGTCGCATTAAAGCCCTGGTTATTGCCTGCAATACAGCTACTACAGCTGCCTTACCTCATTTACAAAAAATGTTGCCTGAGATTCCAGTCCTAGGGGTAGTAGCACCTGGAGCTGCTGCTGCAGTTGCCGCAACTAAAAATCAGCGCATCGCCGTTTTAGCAACGGAAACGACTATTGCTTCAAAGGCATACTATGATTTAATTATTGAGCAGTTGCCTCAAGCCTTTATCAGTAGTCGCGCGTGTAGCGTTTTGGTAGCTTTAGCAGAAGAGGGGATGGTGAATAATGCCATTGCCAGAGAAGCGTTAAAACATTATCTCGCTGATATAAAAGATGAAGATGCTGTCTTATTAGGATGTACGCATTTTCCAGTATTTAAAGACTTATTGCTTAGCTTATTGCCTCCAGGAGTTACTATTGTTGATTCTGCTCAAGCTACGGCTCTTGCTTTACACCATACGTTAAGTTCTCAAAATCTAATGTCCGATGTGACATTAGAAGCCCCCAAAATCAATTATCTGGTCACTGATTCTGTTAAAAGATTTCAAGCTGTGGGCGAAATATTTCTGGGTAAAAAACTCGTGCCCACAGATATTGAATTAGTAGATGCAATGCCAGGGTGAGTCTCTATATTTGTTAAGTATCGTTCGGGTATATAAGTGAGTTGTTTTAATCGCTCACTCATGCCCCTTTTTCATCTTCTTCACGGGTTTGAAGTCTGATACTGGATAGGAATTTAAGCTCTCGCCAAAGTTGATAATGTACCAATCGCCGTAGATCACGCCCTATCAGAACATCTTACAGGTATCCCTCTTACTCAAATTATGTTCTTCTTGAATTTTTTTTTCATTAAGCTCCACTTCTGTAAACTCATCCTGATAAATAAGAAGCGTGGTTTGCAATAAAGTGTTGCTTAAATTCCAGACTTTGTTGTTACCATCAACTTGAATAGTTGATGCCAGGCTGTTCAAGAGTGAAATACATATTTGTTCATCAGAGCTGGTGGGCGTAAGTGCCTGAAATGTTCCACGATTATGCCTGAAATAGGATAATGGTGCAGGTTTTAGTTGAGAAATATAATGGAGAGTTGCTAAGTATTCAGGAGAATTAATAACTTTTAAAAGACTTAATATTCGTACATTTATTAACGTTGACGGTTCAAGAATTAAGTTTATAAGTAATTTGATAAGTGGCCTTACCTTAGTTAAGTAATTATGAGATTGAAAATGTTCCAATTTTGATATTACTTCTTGAGCCTCTTTATTTATTCCCTCAAGATGAACAATCCATTTCTGTATTTGTCTGTTCAAAACATAAAACTCAATTCTTGAAAATCGCATTTTATTTAAGCCTGTTTGGCATTCTTTCAAATAATTAATTAAGTTATCAATTG
>JAUXYG010000052.1 GCA_030694525.1 Legionella sp.
AGTGGGCTTCCTCCTATTTATCAGGTGGAAGTATGGCTTATGTTGATAGCTTGTATGAGGATTTTCTTGTTGATCCGCATTCAGTCTCTGCTGACTGGAGAGCGGTTTTCAGTGCCTTGCCAAAAGTAAACGGTAGCACTAAAGAGATATCCCATAGAGATATTCGCGAATATTTTTTGCAGAATGCGGACAAGAAAGCGCCCCAAATTATTCAATCTTCCGATAATAGCAAGCAATATCAAGTAGCCAGTTTGATTAACGACTTCAGATCGTTAGGTCATTTAGCGGCACATCTTGATCCATTGGAAATGACTGAGCGGCCGGTTGTCCCTAAGCTGGAGCTGGCCTATCATGATCTCGATGAGAGTGATAAGAACCGTTCCTTTTTTGCAGGTACCAGTTTTAATGGGCCGGAAATGACCCTGGGCGACATATATCAGGCCTTGCGCGATACCTATTGTGGCAGTATTGGCATAGAGTATATGCATATTCCCAGCACAGAGGAGACAGAATGGCTGCAACAGCGAATGGAATCTGTTCGTGGACGCCCTGATTTTAACAATGAAAAAAAACTGAATATTTTAAAAGACTTGATTGCTGCTGATGGTTTGGAACGATACCTGGGTACGCGCTATGTAGGACAAAAACGGTTCTCCCTCGAGGGTGGTGATTCATTAATTCCAATGATGAAAGAAATTATAAATAGAGCGGGACAAGAGGGTGTAAAAGAATTAGTTATCGGAATGGCCCACCGGGGTCGTTTGAATGTGTTAGTTAATGTTTTAGGTAAGGATCCCGGCGAATTATTTCAGGAATTTGAAGGAAAGGTAAAATACGATCGAACCGGTGATGTGAAGTATCATTTAGGTTTTTCATCGGATATTAAAACAGAATCCGGATCAATAATGCATCTGGCACTTGCTTTTAATCCATCTCATTTGGAAATTATCGGTCCTGTAGTTGAGGGATCGGCCCGCTCACGATTGCGTCGTCGTAATGATTTAGCGAAAAAAGATACCGTTGTTCCCGTTGTAATTCACGGAGATGCAGCGTTCGCAGGTCAGGGTGTGGTGATGGAGACTTTTAATTTCTCGCAAGCACGCGGCTATTGTACTGGTGGAACCATTCACATTGTTATTAATAACCAAATTGGATTTACGACCAGCAATCCTTTGGATGCTCGTTCTACTTTATATTGCACCGATATTGCTAAAATGGTACAGGCTCCTGTCCTTCACGTGAATGGCGATGACCCTGAAGCAGTTGTTTTTGCAACTCAGATCGCCCTGGATTTCAGAATGAAATTCAAACGTGATGTGGTGATTGATCTTGTGTGCTACCGCCGGAATGGTCATAACGAGGCAGACGAACCAGCAGTCACTCAACCGGCAATGTATAAAAAGATTAAAGCATTACGTCCCTTGCGTGAAATCTATGCAGATAAATTGATGAAAGAAGGATTATTAACCAAACAGGACGCTGAAAAACTGGTTGACGCATATCGTGACGGACTGGATAAAGGAAAGGCTGTTGTAGACTTGGTGCATGAGAACTATGAAGGGAAGTACTTAATAGACTGGACTCCCTACATCAATGCGAAGTGGACTGACAAAGCAGATACTACAATCAGTAAAACCGACATTCAAAAACTCGCCAAACAATTAAATGAATTGCCAGCAGGGTTTACCTTAAATCCTGTAGTGCAACGATTACTATTAGAGCGTGATAAAATGACCGCCGGTGAAATACCCATGAACTGGGGTTATGCTGAAACTATGGCTTATGCCAGCTTATTGCAGGAAGGGTATGGGGTTCGTTTGTCCGGCCAGGATTGTGGTCGTGGTACTTTTGCTCATCGACATGCCGTATTACATGATGCGGTTAACGGAGAAATATTTGTTCCTTTAGAGCAGATTTCCCAGGATCCTAAAAGTTCTTTCGCAGTGATCGATTCTGTTTTATCTGAAGAGGCCGTGTTGGCTTTTGAATATGGTTTTGCCTCTTCTGAGCCGTCCTCTTTGGTATTATGGGAAGCGCAGTTTGGTGATTTTGCCAATGGTGCCCAGGTAGTTATTGATCAATTTATTAGTTCCGGGGAACAAAAATGGGGGCGTCTCTGTGGGCTGGTAATGCTATTACCTCATGGATATGAAGGACAAGGGCCTGAGCATTCATCAGCCAGATTGGAACGCTACATGCAATTATGTGCTCAGCACAATATTCAAGTATGTACCCCTACTACTCCGGCGCAAATATTTCATTTATTAAGACGCCAGGTTATTCGAAATTTCCGTAAGCCTTTGATTGTGATGACTCCAAAAAGTCTATTACGGCATAAATTGGCGGTATCTCCGTTAAGCGATTTGACTAAGGGCAAATTTCATACGGTTATTCCGGAAATTGATTCTTTAGATGATAAGAAAGTTACCCGGGTAGTGTTATGCTGTGGTAAGGTTTATTATGATTTATTGCAGATGCGTCGTGAGAAACAGTTGGAACAGGTAGCGATTATAAGAATTGAGCAGCTTTACCCATTCCCTAAAAAAGCTTTAGTGAGTGAGCTTAATAAATATCCTAATGCAAAAGAAATTATTTGGTGTCAGGAAGAACCCCAAAACCAAGGTGTATGGTTCTCATCGCAACATAATATAAAAGATTGCCTGAGTCCTGATCAGCACTTGCTTTATGCGGGAAGAGAGTTTGCCGCAGCTCCAGCGGTAGGTAGTTCGGCATTACACGCACAACAACAGACTGCTTTGGTTGAGCAGGCTTTGTTAAAAAAATATTAATAATACAAAATGAGAAGGTATCACCATGTCTATTGAAGTCAAAGTACCTGTTCTACCCGAATCAGTAGCTGATGCAACTGTAGCCGCATGGCATAAAAAGGTGGGCGATAAAGTAACCCGCGATGAAAATTTGCTTGATTTGGAAACAGATAAAGTGGTTCTAGAGGTGCCTGCCCCTGCTGATGGAATTCTGGGCGAAATTATGTTTCAGGTTGGCGATACCGTAGGATCAGGCCAATTGTTAGCTAAAATTAATGAAGGTTCTGTAGCTCCTTCTTCAGAAAAAGAAGAAAAGAAAGAAGCGAAAAAATCGGATGAATCGGTTGGTTCAAAAGAAGACATTAGCAGTCATGAAGATAAATCAACAAGTCCCGTTGTCCGCAGAATGATGGCAGAAAATGATTTACAACCCGGCCAGATTAAGGGAACAGGTAAAGAAGGTAGAATTACTAAAGAAGATGTTATTTCCTATATTGAGTCCAACCGGGAAAAATCTGCAAAATCTGAGCCTGTAGCAAAATCATCGCCCAGTCCTATGACAATGGGGGCACGTGAAGAGCGCAGAGTTCCAATGACTCGTTTGCGAGCTAAAATTGCAGAACGACTATTACAAGCCCAACATAACGCTGCGATGTTAACTACATTCAATGAAGTTAACTTGAAAGCGGTTATGGACATGCGTGCTCAATATAAAGATAATTTTGAAAAAAAACATGGAGTTAAACTGGGCTTCATGTCTTTTTTCACCAAGGCAGTTGTCGAGTCATTAAAAAGATTTCCCGCAGTAAATGCCTCTATTGATGGGCAAGATGTGGTTTATCATGGTTATTATGACATTGGAATTGCAGTATCGACTGATCGAGGCTTGGTTGTTCCGGTTATTCGGGATGCAGACCAAATGAGTATGGCAGAAATAGAACTTGCTATTAATGATGCCGCAACCAAGGCACGGTTAGGTAAGTTATCTATGGAAGAAATGCAAGGTGGTACCTTCACCATTACTAATGGTGGTGTATTTGGTTCTTTATTGGCTACTCCAATAATAAATCCCCCGCAAACTGGTATTTTAGGGATGCATAAAATAGAAGACAGACCTGTTGTTGAAAAAGGTGAAATTGTCATTCGTCCTATGATGTATGTGGCCCTGTCTTATGATCATCGTTTAATCGACGGTAAAGACTCAGTACAATTTTTAGTGAGTGTTAAAGAGCTATTAGAAGATCCCGCTCGTCTTTTACTTAATATTTAATAATCACATTTAACTGCAAAGCCCGTATCAACGGGTTTTGCTTTTTTAGAAAGGTAATTACAAATGAATTTACATGAATATCAAGCCAAGCAACTGTTCGCAAGCTATGATTTGCCAGTTCCTTTCGGTGAAGTGGCTTATACTGTGGATGAAGCCCTCGCGGTTGCGGCAAAATTATCGACGCCAAAATGGGTGGTTAAAGCCCAGGTGCATGCAGGGGGAAGAGGTAAAGCAGGTGGTGTAAAATTACTTTCTACCAAAGATGAGCTGGCAGCATTTACTAAATCTTTGCTAGGCACCAACCTGGTGACTTACCAAACCGACTCCAAAGGACAGCCAGTTAATGCGGTTTTAGTCGAAGAAACCTGCGATATTGACCGTGAGCTTTATTTGGGTGCGGTCGTGGATCGCGCGACTCGCCGAGTGGTCATTATGGCATCTACTGAAGGCGGGGTAGAAATTGAGAAAGTTGCCGAAGAAACACCGGAAAAAATATTTAAAGTAATAGTTGATCCTTTAGTTGGGGTTATGCCTTTTCAATGTCGCGATACAGCATTCAAGCTGGGATTAAATGAAAACCAGATGAAACAATTTACTCATCTCATGATGGGTCTTGGTAAAATGTTTGTCGAATGTGATTTAAGTCTTTTGGAAATCAATCCATTAGTCGTAACCAAATCAGGTCAATTAATTTGTCTGGATGGTAAAGTTACTGTTGATGGTAATGCACTATTCCGTCAGCCCAAATTAAAAAGTATGCGCGATAAATCTCAGGAAGATGCCAGTGAAAATCGCGCCAGTGAATGGGAATTAAATTACATCCCGTTAGATGGAACAATTGGATGTATGGTTAATGGTGCAGGACTTGCTATGGCAACAATGGATGTAATTAAGCTGCATGGCGGGGAGCCTGCCAACTTTTTAGATGTGGGGGGCGGTGCGACCAAAGAGCGTGTTAGCGAAGCATTAAAAATTATTCTCTCTGATGAAAAAGTTAAAGGAATTTTAGTCAATATTTTTGGTGGAATTGTACGCTGTGATTTAATTGCCGATGGGATTCTTGCAGCAGTTAAAGAAGTAGATGTGAAAATACCAGTAGTAGTCAGACTTGAAGGTAATAATGCTCAATTGGGTGCTGAAATTTTAAATAAAAGTGATTTAAATGTAATTGCAGCTACCAGTTTGACTGACGCAGCAAAGAAAATTGTAGCAGCGGTCGCCTGATTATTGATTAGTTACAGTGAATGCTCTGCAAATAAAGGGCTTAAACTAAATTTCGAGGTTAACCATGAGTGTTTTAGTTAATAAACAAACCAAAGTATTATGTCAGGGATTTACTGGCAAACAAGGTACCTATCATTCCGAACAAGCGATTGCCTATGGAACTAAAATGGTTGGAGGTGTGACTCCTGGTAAAGGTGGGCAAATGCATTTGGATTTGCCAGTATTCAATACTATGAGAGAAGCGGTAGAGGCAACAGGAGCTGACGCAAGTGTTATCTATGTTCCTGCTCCATACTGTAAAGATTCTATTTTAGAAGCTGCAGAAGCCGGTATTAAACTTATTGTCTGCATCACTGAAGGCGTTCCTGTACTGGATATGCTGGCGGTAAAAGTGTATTTGGAAAATAACACCCATGCTCGTTTAATTGGACCAAACTGCCCTGGAATTATTACTCCAGGCGAATGTAAAATCGGCATTATGCCGGGATCGATTCACTTACCGGGTAAAGTGGGTATTGTCTCGCGTTCTGGTACTTTGACTTATGAAGCGGTTAAACAAACAACTGATAAAGGTTTTGGTCAAAGTACATGCATCGGAATTGGTGGCGATCCTATCCCCGGTACCAATTTTATTGATGCGTTAACTCTATTTGAAAAAGATCCTCAAACAGAGGCCATTATCATGGTTGGGGAAATTGGAGGATCGGCGGAAGAAGAGGCTGCTGAATATATTAAAGCACATGTTAAAAAGCCAGTTGTCTCTTATATCGCAGGAGTTACTGCTCCGGCTGGAAAAAGAATGGGACATGCAGGAGCTATTATTTCAGGTGGTAAAGGTACCGCTGCGGAAAAATATGCCGCCCTGGAAGCAGCAGGAGTGACAACAGTTCGTTCACCGGCTGATCTAGGGGACGCCATCGCTAAAGTAACCGGTTGGTAAGTCTCATTTAAAATCTGAATTGCGTTGAGTGATATTTATTCATAGCTTAGTAGTCCCCTCGACTTGATTAGGGGACTATTTGATCGCTGAACGGTTATATTATCTGTTAAAAATTATTATTATTACTCGATTCGAACCCTCTCGTCATTAATTGTTAATTTCCGGATCGATATTTCATGAGAATCCAACCATTCTAATTCCATCAAAACAAGTCGTGTTCTGTCTCCATTATCTGATAAAGCATGTTTAAAAATAGCCTACAGGTTAAGTTTTTTATTTACGATATCTTTGATAATAAGGTATTATCCAATTGAGTTTGCAAGAAAACCTCCTTACTAAAGTATCTACTTAAGAGCTGCTCATTTTATCTCCATTAAGAATTTATTTGAATCAGAATAATAATTAATTAGCCTGACTAAGTTATGAAGCTATTTATAATCTGAACTCTTCTCGCAAGTATTAATTCTTTGCGTATAATTATATTTTTTCTTAATGAGTTTCCTATGAGTGATTTTAGAAGCCTTGCAGATATCAGAAGAGATTACGGTGACTTAAGTATTAATGAGGAATCGGTTGATTTAAATCCGATAAATCAGTTTAAATTATGGTTTGAAGAAGTACTGCTCAATGAGAAGAATGATCCTACTGCTATGGTCTTATCAACCGCTGATGAAAAAGGGATTCCGGACTCTCGTGTTGTCTTATTAAAAGGATTGGACGAAGGTCATTTTATTTTTTACACAAACTATCAAAGCGCAAAAGCAATGCAATTAAATTGTAATCCCTATGCAGCGCTAAATTTCTACTGGCCCCAGATGGCAAGACAGGTAAGAATAAGAGGTAAAGTTCGAAAGATAGCGGAAGAACAGTCAGACCATTATTTTTCTTCACGTCCTGTTATGAGTCAGTATAGTGCTGTGATCTCCCCTCAAAGTCAGGAAATTAAAAATCGTGCCTATTTGGAGGAGGAACTGAATCAACTCATTTCAAAGCATGGCCAAGACATGGTTATGAGACCAGAACATTGGGGTGGGTATATGGTCATTCCTTATGAAATTGAGTTCTGGCAGGGAAGAGATAATCGATTGCATGATCGAATTCATTATTATTTGCAGAATGATCAATGGATTCATCGAAGGTTAGCACCCTAAGGACAGAATTTGCCGCGAACATCCCAATCTAAATGCTATTTCTATATTAATATTTGAAAAGACCGGCAAGGCAATTGCCGGAATCTGCTTCATTTTAGAACGATATTAAAACAAGCTACTTAATGTTGCCATTATTATTTAACCACTTTTGTTTTTTAATAGGTTTTCAAAAAATCCTTGCAAAAACAGCCCATACTTTAATCAAGCCTTATCTTAAAAATACACATATAAATCCTTTAAGAATTTTAATTCTGAGTAAAATATATATAAAAACAATAAGTTAGTAAAATATGCTAAAAATTAAATTCATTTATTTTAAAGATGGCCTGCTAATTGCATTATCAATACTAGAATATTAATTTAAGATAAAAAAATGGTTTAAACCAATCAAATAAAAGTAGATTAATAATTTTGTCAAGAAGTTGTAAATATTTTAGGTTTGTAAGCACGCATTAATGAAAAGTCGTAGAATTGTTTTAAGTGTAAAAAATAATGACATTACGTATTAATATTTGCACTAAGTCTTATTATTAAACGGGAGTAAATACAGTTGAACATCGGAAACCATATGATTTATATATTGGATCCATAAAAGAGGAATAGCAACATGAACGATACAACGGCATTATTACCACACATTAAATTACGGTTTAACATTGAACATCCAAGCTATGAAGAATGTTATATGTTTGGCTATGAATGTGCTCTATCTGAAGTGGCTGAGGAAGATAACCCCTTCCGTGAGGGTTCGCAAGAGTCAGAGCAATGGCTTGAAGGCTGGTGGGCCGGCGCTTATGGCGAAAAACCTCTGTTTGATTTGAATACCATGCAACAGGAAGAAGAGTTGCATATAGAAAGTGCTGCAAATGACCATCAATACCACAAAAGCAGTTTTTTAACGTTAGTCTTTGAAATTAGCGGGGCTATAGCTGCTTCTGCTATCGTTGGATACCAACTTCTGGAGCTGGTCGCGTGATTTGGAGGCATTCAATTGAAGAGCATCTATGCCTCTTCAATTGAATCTAACCTTGAATCAGTTTTTAAATAATTTTAAAACCATTGATCGCATCCGCGCTAATTCTGCTGGATTAAATTCCTTAAACCATTCGGTACCAATATTGAGACAAACAGTAACTTGGTCACCCAGTCCCTTAAGTAAATCAACACCGCTTAGTTTTAATATCTGAATGCTCTGACTTATTTCAGAAGCCCATGCATCGAGATAATCCATATCTGTGAAAACTGGAAGATATGAATTATTGTTTTCCTGGAGAAATAAAACCCTGGGCTCTTCATCATCGATTGTCTGTTCTATTGGAATGATAAAATTAGCTTTTATAAATTCAAGATAGGCTTTATTAGCTTCCTTCATATTTCCCGATGAATTGATTGCCTCTTTAATTGCTGCATTTAAACTGTTCATAATTTATCTTATAAAAAGGAAGCATTATAACTTAGTACGGATTTTATCGCTATTAAGCTATATCTTACTTAACTATGTGTTGAAATAACTTACAACCACAGTATAATGTACCTTGGATTTTGCTAATTTATTGATCATATTTTAAATAAATG
>JAUXYG010000059.1 GCA_030694525.1 Legionella sp.
TTTCCCTTAAAGGGAGAAGGGAGCCGTTTTTAAGTATACTTTTTACCTTAAAGGGAGAAGGGAGCCGTTTTTAAGTATACTTTTTCCCTTAAAGGGAGAAGGGAGCCGTTTTTAAGTATACTTTTTTCCCTTAAAGGGAGAAGGGAGCCGTTTTTAAGTATACTTTTTTCCATTCAAGAAATAGGGAGCAGGTATCAAATTTCCTTTTGCTTGAGGAGCCAGGGACAAATATTAAAATCCCTTCTCCCCGAGAAACGGGGAGAAGGTGCCCGGAGGGCGGATGAGGGGCGAATATTACAACGGCTGATTAGCATCCTGCTGTATACCGCCAACAACCCATTCATTTGTTCCATCAAATTGACGGAAATGCCAAATCTCATCGAGTTGCATTAAAGGCTCATTATTTTCTTTAAGAGTTCCTGTAAACCGGACACTTGCAACATTTGAATTCGCTTGTCGAGACGCATCAAGTAATTCCGTCTCCAGAGTCACAATTTCAGTATGATTTGACTCATTACCCCGCTCATCTAATTGCATTTTAATTTCAGCAAATACCTCCGGGACTGTGAAGGTCTTTAAATCCTGGAGATTTTTTTGATCATATGCTGTTTGTAAGCGAATAAAAATTACTTTAGCCTCGCGTAAAAAACGAGTTTCATCAAAATTTGCTAAAACACTGGTTCCGCCGGAACCTTGAGATTCATGTTGCGTGTATTGGCTAAAAGGATTTTGTCTCGTTCCAGGTGCGGATGCTGACTGCATTGCAGGGTGCATTCGGCGTCGAAAAAACTGCACAATAAAATATAGAGCTGCACCTAGTATAAGCCAGGTTATTAGCCCATTGGCCAGACCATTACCCATAAAAAGACTCGCTAATAAACCACCAATAAGCAAACCACCCAGCATTCCGCCCCATTGAGTTTTAGATCGTTGATTTAACGGTGCGGTTTTTTGGGTTTTGGCTGAAGAGAATAAACTGCTTTGAGAACGTTGCATCCCAAAACTTCTACCTCCACCAAATCGTTTGGCAGAAGCTTCATTAATGCAGAGACCCAGAGTCAGTAGGGTGATCAGCAAACAAGATAAAAGAGTACGCATAAAAATCCTCTATTAGTTAATAATGTTCATTATATCCTAATTCCCTTAATAAAACTGTCCCCTTATTTAAAAGCTTTTTAGATTAATTTTAACTTCTGTTTCGGTTTTTGGCCGCTCAGGAAGTGGTGAAAGGAATCTGTGTATTTGCGATGATTGGGGAGTTATGGTCCTGTAGCGTTCCGGTTGAGAAAAATAAGTTTTGATTTCTGCCATGAGTCGATTATCGTAATCTTCAGGTGGTGAGACGGGTATGGCTTCAAGCCCTGTATTTAACTTGTAAAGATAGGCCCACTTCAGAGTTTTAATTTTAAAAAGAGTCAATAGCTCTTTTACCATCTCTGGATGAGACATAAGTTTGATCAAGCTATTTTCAATGAGCTCATAAGCCTTTTTAACTTTAATTTCCTTAATAATTTTATTTAATTCCTCAATATTGGCCAGTTGATTAGAGAGCTTCTGTATCTTATCAGTAAGAGCAGACTCATCATTGATGTAATTCAATAGTATCTTGCTAAATAATTCAAAATACTCTTCGTTAAGTTCTTCTAATTCACTAAATATATTCGTTGAATCATTAAGAGTTGCATTAATATGAATTATTTTAAACAGACTATTTAACCGGTCAGAGAATGCAGATAACTCATTAAGGTCTTCAAAAGATAAATCATCGCTTTGCTTATTGATTGCCCTCATTGAATAAGGGCATTGGTTCACTTCATCAAAAAAAACAAATAATCTAGAGGATGAATATGTGGGTAATTGTTTTAATTTACTGGTGATGTTGTGCAGTATTGCGACATGTTTCATGTGTGCATCTGTTAGGGTGGTAACAAAAAGATCATGGATGGCTATATTAAGCCACTCTTCATTTTTTGGCTTCATTTTAGGCTGAATTTCTGATTGGGACAGAAAATCTTGTTTTATATCTTGCAAGAGGGTGAGATACTGAAATTTATTATTGAATTGTTTCGATTGTTCAGGAAGATGTAGCATCCACTCATCATGACTCATGCTTAAATGTTGTTGCAGAAGATCTTTAAAATAAGAGGCTATTTCATTATCTTTTAGTGTATCCGGGAAGAGAATTTTGCTTATATTTGATTTATAGAGAGCGAGTTGTATCATATATTGCTCATCTTCTCTCGTGAGCTGCATAGGTAACTCTTCAACTAATTGATTAAAACGCTCACTCCACTCGTGAGATAGTCGATATGATTTTTGTAACGGTCTGATTAACGCTTGATGGCGGAATAAAAGTCGCGTACTACTCTCCGCATTATACTGACCGTCTAAGTTGAAACGGAAATAATTTTTAACATATTCAGAATGCATGCTGAGTGATTTAAACTCTGCATCGTTTATACTCACACTTGCTTTAAGTCTTATATATTTGATGATCCAGGCCCTTAATTTTTCCTTATCGATATGAATGTATGCTTGTAAATGGTCCCTCAAATCACCCACAGTTTCCTGCAAAATTAATGGAGGTAAACTATGCGTTTGATCTGTTTGATTGAACGAGGACATTTCTTCGCGGGCGTTTTTAAAGATTATTAAAGCATCTTCCAGGCTTACTCTTTTGTCTTTGTCTGCTTCAAGCATTTTTTGAGCTAACTCTGTAAGAGTGGAATGTATCGAGGAAGGAAAGTTCATTTTCTTGAACAAATGGTTCAGATTTGGACTATTTAAGAAATTCAGAAGTTTTTGGTGTGTATTAGGTATTAGCAATCCCCCAAGTTGAAGAATAACAACAAACAGAGCGTAAATATCACTATCTCGGCTATAAGTTAAAGGATGACCATGTAATCGAGACTGAAGGGTAACTCGATCACATGCTGCAAAATTTCCGCGCCCATGCTTGGTGCTAAAGGCCAGGTTATTTTTAACATCTACTGTTTTACTCAGTCCAAAATCGATGACCTTTACTTCCCAATCCAGATCAGAAATTTTATTAACCATAAAATTATAAATACTGATGTCACAATGTAAAATTATCTTGTCTTTATGTTTTCCATCCTTGACTCTCTGATGGATTTGATGAAGCCCTTTTTCTAAAAAAGCACAAGCAAGAGATAAGTATTGAGCGCCCGAAAGGGAATCAATAAAATAATCAGCGCGATGACCAGGCATCCTGTTCATATGAATATAGGAATATTTTGGTTCGCTAATCAGTTGATAATTAACCCCTAAATGAGGTATTTGACTTGCAAGGTAATGTTCCCGTTGCGCGGAACGTAAATAGTAATTTGGTTTGTTCGGCTTATCGGTAGGGAGCTGTTGGTCGGCTTCGATTTTTTTAATCACATAGGAAGCCGATGAATCCATACATGCTTTGCCATCTTTGATAATGATGGATGTAATTACGGGTAAAATAGATCCAAAACTCCCTTTGGCCTCGATGTACGGTTCATAAACGTCTAATCGTTTGGATAATGAATCACTATTTTTTTGGTTCGGAATAAATTGCATCACCGGTAAAGTAAATGCGTAGCATACCTCTTGGCCATTTTCTATAAGAGAAATCAGGTCATACGCAGCCGCATGACCGGAGCGGTCTTCGAATAAAAAATGCATGATTTTCACGACAAGATCTATGTTTTTTTCTAAGGCAGGGTTTATAACTAGGGTATGTGTCATGATTCATCCTTAAATGCGCTGAAGCCATATATTATCACATTTTGGGTTAAATTGATCCAGATTGTGATAATATATTTGCTTGTGATCATTTAATTATCTGAAATTAAATGAATTTTCGGCTTAAAATGAATAGTTAATTGTATTCGCACTATCAGCAGGGTCCGAGTTGATCTGGAGTTCGGCATTTGAAATCACCGGTTTTTCGCATGATTGGTATGATACTTGGTCAGCAAAGTATTCACTAATTTCTTCTAATATTAACTCTTCGAAATGCGCAGAGCTCATAAAAGCTTGCTGCTCTATGATTGTGTTTAAAGAGGCCTTTAATTTTGGATAATATTTTTCCTGAAAGTTGGCATCTGTGATTTTAGCTAATTTATCTATATATTCAGAATTCTTCATAAGCATAACCAGGTATTTATGCAGAAATTTATATTCTTGTCCGGTTAATTGTTCTTTAATATCAATCATGAACATATCAACAACATCTAATTTGTATAGGTAGTTATAGAGGTTTTCAATTTCAGTTTTTAATTCCTCATAATTGTTTCTATCATTTTTGAGTATGACGCTTAGCTTAGCAGCGCATACATCTGCAATTTCATCATAATCGCTAAGGAACGATCCATCAGCATACAGATAACTGTCTACAGAATTCAGTTTTTTTAGTAAACTTAAGTCTTTGAATAAATGGGTAAGTTCTTGGTTATTGCTCAAATCTAAATTACTAATGATATTATTTAAACGAATAAGGTTTAATGGAGTTTGATTCAGTTCTTCATTAGTTTCGTACAGTTCGGCAAGGCCGATTTTATAATTCTCATACTCAAGTATTTCTTCTATTAATTCATGACGCAGAGCAAAAATAGTAGATATATCATCTGGCAATTCTTCATTAAGGGCCTGTAAATAGATTTCTTTAAACCATTCATTAGCACTGGTAGATGACAGCTTTAAAAGTTGAATGCTTTTATTAATCAGGTATAAATGATTAAACACGTTAATTATTGGATATAACTCCTCAAGCTTTTTTATGTTTGGGTTTTCTATTGTATTATAAATTGTACTTAGAAATTGAGTTAAAGTTTCCCCCAGGGATATAGTTCCAATATCACTTAAATTCAGTTTAAAGGATGAAATTTCCTTACAAAAACTTTCATCCGTATCAACTAGTTGAAGAGGAACTGTTTTAATGATTTTGTCAAACCAGGACTCCCATTGTTCTGGTAAGGGACATGGGGATAGCAAATCCTCGGCTACCTTATGATGGCGAATCAACAGACGTGCTACAGTGGTATCATCATATTCTTCAATTAATCCAAGTCTGATTACATCGATTATGTATTTGCTTTTAAAATTAAGTCGAGAAATTAATCGATTAAATTGGGCGAATTCCGAGCGATTTTTTTTGAGGGAAGTAATATGGGTACGATAAGTACTAATCCATTGCGTTAATTCCTCTTGTACTACAGATTCATAATTTTTTTTATTTTCCCGTTTGAATGCCTTTTCAATTTGAGCTTCTAAATCGCATTCAATTATATTTTTTAAGTCTTCTGCGGAGCTTATTAATTCTGATGGAGGTGTTAACTTGGGTTTTTGAAGGTTACTTTTTCTTAATGTATCCAGTGCTTTTTTAAATCCATCTAATGCCTGTGCTGCTGTAGCTCTTTCTGCACGATTATCGTTTAACATATGCCTGAATAGATCGGTTAATTCCGCTTTCATTGGGGCATCGATCTGCATATCTGTAAATAATTGGGTTAAATCTGGAGCGCTTGATTCTTTTATGAGCTCTTCAATAGTATCACCAGTTTTTATTCGGGCGCCAGCAAATCGCGCTATAGCAACATATAAAGCGTACAAATCTGTCTCAGCACTAAAAGAAAGGGTTCCCTTTTTGGTTATTAAAAAATTGAGCATGATGCCATCATAACCGTGTAAATTACCCCTTTTCCTACGGGTAAAAAATGCGTCTCCTGTCAGCATGGGTTTTGCTAAACCATAATCGATTACGGTTACTGTCCATGTTTCATCAACTAAATCCACCATGATATTATTTGCTTTGAGATCACGATGGGTAATCGTTTTGCCTTTGTGTTTCCCATATTGAATAATTTGCTGGATTTGACGGGGAACTTCTTCCAGAAGGGTACAAATCAGTGATAGACATTGTTCTAATGAAAGTTTTTTATAAAACGTTCCTAAATGGCTTCCAGGTGCTTTATTCATATGTATAAAGCTGTTTAAACCATTATGAATTAACTGGTAATTGACACCAAGTGCGGGAATATTAGACGCTATATAATTTTCTCTGAGTATATCTCTGGAATTTTTATCGGGTTTCCCCTCTTTATCAAAAACTGGATTTTTGTCTCGTTTAATGTGTTTTACAACATAGGGCTTTAAATCAAAAATATAATGGCCATCCTGCCATATTATGGATTTTTTTACTGGAAACACACTTCCATAGGAACCACTGCCAATGGCCGTGGGTTCCACGACATCGATACGGAATATCGGTAGATTTTCATGATAGGCAAAAGCTCCATGTTCGTTTTTAACGAATTGAAAAACCATATGGGTTAAAACATATTTCGTCGTGATTCCTTCGTCGGTGCACAAAGTGTAGACCTTATAAGGTTCAAGAATGCCAGATTTGTCACCAAAGGTTTCGCGTATCAAACCTACTATTATAGGAATATTTTTTTCATGGGTAGGATCAATGATAACTATATTAAAATCAGACATATGATTTGCACCGAATGTGTAAATTAAATAAATAATGCGCAATATAGTAACACATGGAGTGGAAAAAGGCGATTTTTATAGCCAATATTACAAACATTTTGATTATTTTATGAGCTTTTATGGGGTTATGCTAAGAATGCAGACAATAACATGAAACAGATAAGCCCTATATTAAGGCAAATAATAAAAAGGATTAGGTAGTTTAAACCCTTTTTCGGCATAACCACCTTTAATGTCACTGTACTGATCACCAATAGAGGCCACTATGGTATAGCCTTGTTTAGCAATTAGCGCGCGTGTTTGGGATTTAAAAGGGATGATTGATTTTTCGCTATAATTTTGAGGACGTAAATACAAGCCTGACCAGTTGGAATATCCTGCTTTGATTAAGTTTAGCTGAGTTGCCTGACGCTCTGATTCATTTCTACCCGTTACAAAGAACACTTGAATTCCATGTTTTAATGCATCTTTATAAAGACTGAGCATAGGTTTTATTGCGGGAGAGTTTGCTTTAAGTATCTCTGCATGAATTTGTTGTTGGTCTGCCTGGAAATTTCGCTTTACCATTTTTTGATAATTAGAGATGCTGGTTTCATCAATATCTAAAACTAAAGCCAGTTTTTGTTGCTTTTGCTGTGCTTGATTCGTTTTCGCTTGCTCAAGAATAAATTGGCGTGCCTTGTTAATTGTTTGTGCCAATTCCTCTTCATAAAGCCCAGAATCATAATAGGTTCGAATTTCTTTTTGCACTAATGACAGATTTGCGGGTTCTGCAAACAGAGGCGTAGCACCAATTAAACAGGAATAAAATGCTATAAGCAGACGCGGCAATGCAATTAAGGATTGTTTCATTGTTCATCCATCAATGTGCAAAGAAGTGCATTATTATAAAGATAAAAGTGTTTGTCAAATAGTCACAGTGATTTCTGCGCTGGCAGTTTTTCGTTCAGGTAAGTAGCAAAATAGTCATTCGATTACTACTGCGTTATAATGGCTGATTATTTACAGATTTACAGCCATCAATGCATCTCAAGCAATTAAAATTAGCCGGATTTAAATCTTTTGTTGATCCTACTGTAGTTCATTTTCCCAGTCAGCTTGTGGCTGTGGTTGGGCCTAATGGGTGTGGTAAATCCAATATTATCGATGCGGTGCGTTGGGTTATGGGTGAGAGCTCCGCTAAAAATTTACGCGGCGAGTCCATGATTGATGTTATTTTTAATGGCTCATCCAATCGTAAATCTGTCGGGCAAGCATCCGTTGAGCTGGTTTTTGATAATAGTCTTGGTCGATTAACTGGCCCTTTTGCCAGCTATGGCGAAATTGCGGTGAAGCGAGTTGTAACCCGTGACGGTGATTCGTCCTATTACTTAAATGGCAGTCGATGTCGACGAAAAGACATTACCGACATTTTTTTAGGAACTGGAGCTGGGGCTCGAGGGTATTCCATCATTGGTCAAGGCACCATTTCTCGTCTTATCGAAGCAAAGCCCGAGGAATTGCGCGCGTTCCTTGAGGAAGCAGCAGGAGTATCCAAGTATAAGGAACGACGCAGGGAAACCTTACAGCGCATCAGCCATACTCGTGAAAATTTAACCCGGGTAGCAGATATAAGAGAAGAGCTGGACAAGCAACTGGCGCGCCTGGAGCGTCAGGCGAAGGCGGCTGAACGGTACACTCTTTTAAAAGAAGAAGAAAAATTATGTCGTGCTGAGATTTTGGCTTTAAAATGGCAAGAGTTCGCGAAACAGCAATTAGTAAAACAACAGGAATTACAGGAGCTGGCAGTCATTTATGAACAGCACCAAAGCGCGTTGACCGGCTTAAACGCGCAACGAACTGATTTGAATGAGCGGTTACACGACGCTACCGATGCATCCCAACAAATTCAAACTACATTTTATCAATTGGGTACTGAAATAGCGCGTCTTGAAGAGTCCATGCAGCAACAAGAGCGTGATAAAAAGCGTCTGGAGCAGGACAGACAACAATTACAGGATGATTGGCAAAAAGCTGATGAGCAACTGAAACAGGACAACAATGACGTAGCGATGAGTCAGTTGGTAGCGGAAGAATTAACTACTAAAATGCACCTTTTAAACACCAGGTTTAAAGAAACTCAAAGTTCCCTTGATGAGGAGCAAGAGGTCTATTCGGAATGGGAACGACATGGGCAAGAAATCCATTATAAAATAAATCAAATTAAAAGTGACCTGCAAGTGGCTCGAGTTAAAGAGCAGCTTTTGGAGCAAAGAAAGAATCAAACGTTGATACGATTGGAAAAAATTAATTCTGAGCAGAATGCTATTGCTTTAGAAGACATTGAGCGCACCAAAATATCTCTGGAAGAACAACAGGTAACGCTCAAAGAATCAGTGTCTTTTGATGAAAAACAATTACATCTGAGTCTTGAACAAACCAATAAAGTACGCGCAGAACTACAAAGTACAGAATTGGAGCTTCATCGCCTTCAGGATGAATATCACCGAATGAATACGGAGTACGCTGCCCTTAATGCGTCGCAACGAGCTGCCCGAGCGGGTAATCGACCTGCTAATGAGGGTATCAAAGAATGGGCCGATAAATCCCGATTAATAGATATACTTAAAGTGGATTCAGAGTGGCAAGCAGCATGTGAAATGGTGTTAGATGATGCGTTACATGCTTATGTTCTCGAAGAATTCAGCGATGTCTGGTTACATATAAACGCTTGTGAACGACAGGGGGAGAGCGTTGTTACCCTTAGAGAGCCATTTAAAACATCAACTTACCCCAAACTTGCCGAAAAAATTAGTGGCAGGATTCCGGCGACTCTCCATCAACTCGATCATATTTTAACTGCTCAAGATCTCGATGAAGCGCTTCAATGGATCCCCGAATTAGCGGCTCATGAATCCATTGTGACGTTAGGTGGGCTGTGGATTGGAAAGGGTTGGGTAAAATGTGTGATTCCAAAAGAAAATGATGAGATGGGATTATTGGCCCGCCAACAAAAAATTAATGATTTGAAAATAATCGTGCCACAGTTGCAGGAACAAATTGAAGCGCAGCGTGCCTTGCGAGACAGTTATCAACATCAGGTAAAATTAACGATAAGTGCCTATGATCAGTGTCAATTGAATTTAAATGCAAGCAATGAGGCATTGAGAACAAATCAGGCTGCATTAACTGCCAATGAACAAGCATTTGCCCATGCACAGAAAATGTCCTATGCATTGCTTATTGAACATGAAGAATTAAACACCGTACTTGAAGAAATAAGTGCTGAGTCTCTTGAGACCTTTGAACAGATACGTTTATTAGAAAGTACTCTTATTGATTGCGAAGAACAGCATACGGATTTTATCAATAAAAAAGAACGTCATCGTGATAAGTTACTGACTTACAAAAATCAGCTTGAAGAAACGAGAACGTTGCTTCACCAAAGTGAAATGCAGCACAACAGGGAGCAGACTAAAATTCTCCAACTGACGGACAGAATCAGTAGGGAGCAAGAACGGCTTAATATTCTTCAGGAGCGACTTGAAGGATTAGCTTTGCTTTTTGAACAATCTTTGTCTCCTAATCTCAATCTCCAGGAGCAGCTCAATGAGTACTTACTGCGCCATAGTGAGGTAGAGACACAGCTTACAGAAAGTCGGGAATTACTCTCAGAGCTTCGTCAAAAGCTTGAAGAAGTTGAGAAAAAAATGGTTCACTTTGATCATGAACTAAAACAATTATCTGAGAAAATAAGCAGTACTCGAATGATGGAGCAGGAATTGTCAGTTCGCGCAAGCTCAGTAGATGAAGCGCTGCAGGAGTCAGGCTTTACCGCTCATTCGATTTTGGAATATCTGCCTGCTGGAATCACTCAAAGTATGCGAGAAGAAGAATTACTCCATTTAGTTGAGAAAATGAAACGATTAGGGGCAATTAATCTGGCTGCTATTGAAGAGTATGCTACTGAGCAGCAACGCAAGATATATTTGGATGAACAATATAATGATCTAAGTGAAGCATTAGCTATTCTGGAAACTGCAATTGAAAAAATGGATAAAGAAACCCGCTCACGTCTTGAGACAACTTTTGACGAAGTCAATACATCATTTAAAGCACTTTTCCCCAGACTGTTTGGAGGTGGACGAGCACAGCTTGAATTGACTTGTGATAACCTGCTGGAAGCTGGTATTGTAGTAATGGCACAACCTCCCGGGAAACGTAATAGTACGATTCATTTACTCTCCGGTGGGGAAAAAGCAATGACTGCTGTAGCATTGGTGTTTGCGATTTTTCAACTCAATCCTTCACCATTTTGTATGTTAGATGAAGTGGATGCACCTTTAGATGACGTAAATGTGGGGCGGTTTTGCGATTTAGTGAAAGAAATGTCACAATTCGTACAATTCCTGTTTATTACTCATAATAAGGTTACTATGGAGTTGGCAGACCATTTAATTGGGGTGACTATGCGTGAGCCTGGGGTGTCACGACTAGTTGCAGTGGATGTGAAACAAGCTTTGACTATGGAGTAAATCATGCAGGCAAATTGGAGCTTAATTCTTAATGTCCTGTTGTTAATTGGTGTTATCGGGGCCATAGCACGTTTAATGAAATCAAGAAAGCAGAGCTTAAGTACTGAACGCTTACAGCCAAATCTTGGTAAAGTTGAGAATAGCCCTTATGATGCGCAACCTTTTAATGACGACATCATTGCCGTACGTAAAGTGAACCGTGAAGAGGTTATTGGTGACATAACCGATAAACAGCAGCCAGATATTCAACTGTCGTCTCAGCCGGCGAAACCGCAATTAATTTTGGACCATGATAAAGAGGTTGTTAAAGAGACAATAAAAATTGAGACGAATGCGCCTGAAACAGTCATGATGTTTTTATTAGCCAAAGAAAAGAGGCAGTTTGCAGGATACGAGTTACTACAAACCGTACTTGCAGCAGGCTTAAGATTTGGAGAAGGGCATTTATTTCACCGGCATCAGTTCTCAAATGGTCAGGGTCCGGTGTTATGTAGCCTTGCTGCGGCTACTGCAACCGGAGTTTTTGATTTACAAAACATAGGTGCGTTTAGTGTGCGAGGACTCTGTTTATTTATGCATGCGTCTAAAAATCCCGGTGTTGATGCAGAGCGGTTCTCGATTATGCTGGAAACCGCACGATTATTAAGCGAAGGTCTTGATGCCCATTTGCTGGATGATAATCGTAAACCCCTAACTTCAGAGCGGATCGCACTGTACCATCAATCATTAAATATTGAACAGGAAGAATTTACAATTTAGTGACCTGGCTAATTGTACCAGATAGAGCCTGGGAGTAATCTTCTCCAGGCTGTATTTAATAATTTGTTTTGTTTAATAAGCATCTGTAAGAAACGCATCAGAAAAAACACAAAAATAATATCTTATCGCTCCTTGAACGATTCATCTTGAACTATAAGCGGGAGTGTTAGTACACTAGACTTTTAGGACTATATTAATACTATGAATCTACATACTATAGCAGCACTTCTAGCGCAGTCATGCGATCTTGACACTGAAATTACAGGCGTATGTACCGACAGTCGCAAGGTTAAGCCCGGAAATTTGTTTATCGCGCTGCAAGGCGAGTTTTTTGATGGCCATGCATTTATTAAAGAGGTTCAGGACAAGGGCGCAATCGCAGCTGTGGTAAACCGCGCAATTGAGGGAATAGATATTCCTCAATTTGTAGTGCCAGATCCGTTAATGGCTTTAGCAAAATTAGCCACCGCTCATCGGCAAAATATGCATTGCCCGGTTATTGCATTAACCGGATCAAATGGTAAAACCACTGTTAAAGAGATGATTGCTGCAATCTTGCCAAAGCCATCTATAGCAACTAAAGGCAATCTCAATAATCATATAGGGGCGCCACTTAGCGTTCTGGAATTGGAACCGCAACATCGTTATGCTGTTTTTGAATTGGGAGCAAATCATATTGGTGAAATTGCGCATACGGTTGCAATCGTTCGACCCGACGTCACTTTGATTAATAATATTGGCCCAGCACATGTCGAAGGTTTTGGATCAATCGATGGGGTGGCTCGGGCCAAAGGAGAAATTTACCAGGGATTAAGTCCAGATGGAATTGCAGTCATCAATGATGATGATGCCTATTCCCATTTCTGGGATGACCTGGTAGCTGATAAAAAAACCTTACGTTTTTCTGCCAATCATCCGGCAGATGTCTATGCTCAGGACATTCGTCTGGATACCCATGGCCGTGCTCATTTCTGTCTGGTGTTACCTAATGGTATTTCAGATATCGAATTACAGGTTCCCGGGGCACATAATGTGCGGAATGCATTGGCCGCCGCTGCCTGTTGTTATGCGATAGGAATCTCACCAAGTGATATTAAAAATGGCTTAAGTCAATTTGATGGTGTTGCGGGAAGAATGACGATTTTAAGTGGGAAAAATAAATCTGTAATTATCGATGATACCTATAATGCTAATTTACGCTCTGTACTTACTGCTTTGGACGTTTTATCGACGCGTCCGGGCAAAAAAATATTTGTTTTTGGAGATATGGGTGAATTAGGGGAATGGGCCACCCAACACCACCAAGAGGTTGGATTAGCAGCAAGACGACTAGGAATTGATGCGCTGTTTAGCTGTGGTACTTTGAGTCAGCTGGCTTCAGAGGCATTTGGTGGTGGCCAGCATTTTTTAAACCAGGACGAATTGGTTCTTAATTTAGTCAATGAGTTGTCTTCTGATACTACTGTACTGGTAAAAGGATCGCGTTCCAGCGCTATGGAAAAAATTGTGCATAAACTGCTTAATTGAATGAGGATGAGTGTGATATGCTTGGCCGCTTTTTGCCCCATTAGGCGCTGTGCGTGATTAATAATTAGAATTGATAACGGCTACAATTAACAAGAGGAACGATTATGCTCTATTGGCTAACGCAATTGTTTCAAGGACAATATCATGCGTTAAGAGTTTTTCAATACCTAACTTTTAGGTCAATTCTTGCCTCATTGACCGCCTTAATGGTCGGATTATTATGCGGCCCATTAATGATCAGATGGTTGCGTGGATTACAAATCGGTCAGATGGTTAGAAATGATGGCCCCCAATCCCATTTATCAAAAGCAGGTACGCCCACTATGGGTGGCGTGTTGATTTTATTGGCGGTTACTGTCAGTTGTCTGCTCTGGTGTGACTTGCGTCAGTCTAATCTCTGGGTGGTTCTGTTGGTTACATTAGCCAATGGCCTGGTGGGGTGGGTAGACGATTATCGTAAACTTGTTCTTAAGAATAGTAAGGGCTTGCCCGGTCGCTGGAAATATTTCTGGCAATCAGCCATAGCACTCGTTGCCGTTATTTATCTATACATGAATGCAAGTTTACCCGTACACACGCAGTTAACTATTCCTTTCTTTAAGACTGTAACCTGGGATTTAGGGCTTTTATTTCCTGTTTTGGCTTATTTTGTCATTGTGGGCAGCAGTAATGCAGTTAATTTAACCGATGGCCTTGATGGTTTGGCCATTATGCCTATCGTGATGGTCGCTGGCGCTTTAGGTATTTTTGCCTATGCCTCAAGCAATGTGGTTCATTCTTATTATTTAGGTATCCCTTTTGTTCCTAATACTGGGGAGCTTACTATTTTCTGTTCCTCAATTGTAGGCGCAGGGTTGGGTTTTCTGTGGTACAACAGCTATCCTGCGCAAGTGTTCATGGGGGATGTGGGCTCGTTAGCATTGGGCGCGGCTCTTGGAGTTGTCGCTGTAGTCATAAGACAGGAACTTGTGTTATTAATAATGGGTGGGTTATTTGTTATCGAAACAATATCCGTAATTTTGCAAGTGGGCTATTTTAAATTAACTCATGGCAAGCGGTTGTTTCGCATGGCTCCATTACATCATCATTTTGAATTAAAGGGCTGGTCGGAACCTAAAGTAATTGTCAGGTTTTGGATTATTACTGTTGTATTTGTGTTATGCGGTTTGGCTACTTTAAAACTTCGATAGGCTAGGTGCATTCATGAAACAATCGTTATACCTGGTTGCAGGTTTAGGTAAGACAGGGCTCTCAATAGCGCGTTATTTACAAAGAAGAGGTCATGAGTTTCGTGTATTTGATACACGAAAAGAGGCTCCTAATCTTGCGGAGTTTCGTCAAGAATTTCCTCACGTAGTTTTATATCAGGAACACTTCCCAGAAACAGCGTTTAGCGAAATAACGGATATTATTACCAGTCCTGGTTTGCCATTGGATACTCCTTTTATGAAAAAGGCAATGCAGGAAGGGATCGCGGTTTACGGAGATATTGAATGTCTTGCTCGTGAAATTAAAGCACCCGTAGTGGCTATTACTGGAACCAATGGCAAATCGACTGTTACAACATTAGTTGGCGAAATGGCAAAGGCGGCGGGATTTAAAGTGGCGGTGGCCGGTAATATTGGAAATCCGGTTCTGGATATATTAGACGATGGTCAAAATTATGACTTATGGGTTTTGGAGCTCTCTAGCTTTCAGCTGGATTTAACTTTTTCTTTGGCACCAGCGGTTGCAACAATTTTAAATATAAGCCCTGATCATCTTGACCGACATCATACTCTCGATGCGTATATTCAGGCGAAACAGCGTATTTATAGCCATGCTCAAGTTGCTTTATATAATCGGGATGATGAGTGCACCTCACCCGCTAAAGAATATGATATTGGTTTAAAAAGCATCTCTTTTGGTAATAATGCACCTACCCCAGAGAATTGGGGATTGATTGCGCATGATGGTGAGTTTGCGCTTGCTAAAGGTTCTGAGAGGATAATCCCCGTAACGTCTTTGAAAATTAAAGGTGTGCATAATTGGATGAATGCACTAGCAGCCTGTGCTTTGGCTGAAACTGCTGGTATCCCATTGCAGCACATTATCTCAGTATTAGAAACGTTCCCTGGATTATCACATCGATGTCAATGGGTACGTTCTTTAGATGATGTTGACTGGATTAATGATTCCAAGGGAACAAATATTGGTGCAACAATCTCCGCTATTAATGGAATAGGAGGCTCTATGCAAGGAAAAATTATTCTTATCGCTGGAGGTCAGGGAAAAGGAGCTGAATTCAATGATTTGATCCCACCCGTTGCTGAATTTGTTCGCTCAATCGTCTTGATCGGAGAAGATGCGAATAAACTTGAAACTGTTTTGGGCCCAATTGTGCCAACCATCCACGCTTCTTCTCTTGATAATGCAGTGGTATTGGCAAGGGCCCAAGCAAAGCCTGGCGATGTGGTGCTGCTTTCACCCGCTTGCGCCAGTCTGGATATGTTTCGTGATTTCAATCATAGGGGTGAAGCATTCACCTCTGCTGTTAACGGATTATAGTCAGCATGCGGCCCAGACATTTAAATCAAAGAGGTAAACCGGTCAGTAAACCCATTTCTCTTTATGATAAATGGTTAATTGGTGCTGTGTTTGGTTTGTTGATTATCGGTTTGATGATGGTTGCCTCGAGTTCAGTAATGATTTCAACGAAATACTTTCATCAACCTTTTCATTTTCTGATAAGGCAAGCGTGCTATTTATTTGCCGGATTAATGGTTGCATTGATTATTATTCGCACGGACAGCAGTTTTTGGGAAAAAATTAGCATGCCCATGCTAATTATCTGTCTGATTATGCTTTTAATAGTATTAGTTCCGGGCATAGGCCGCTCGGTTAACGGCAGCCGAAGATGGTTAGCTTTTGGTCCTATAGGTATTCAGGTATCAGAAATGGCTAAATTGACTATGATTTTTTATTTGGCTGGATATCTAGTGCGTCAGCAGAAGGCGGTAACCGAAAGTATTATTGGTTTTATTAAACCGATGATGATTTTGGGTTTGGTATCAGTTTTATTGCTTATGGAGCCGGATTTTGGAGCTACGGTTGTTATTTCCGGTACCGTGATGGCTATGCTTTTCCTGGCGGGAGTCAAGTTACGGTATTATATTGGTTTACTGCTGGTGGTGATCGTGGCATTGGCGTTGTTGGCCATTTCTTCACCCTATCGTGTGGCTCGACTTACTGCTTTTCTAGACCCCTGGGCTGACCAGTATAATAGTGGCTACCAACTGACCCAATCGCTTATTGCCTTTGGCAGAGGAGGGTGGTTTGGTTCTGGATTAGGTGAGAGTATTCAAAAACTATTATATCTCCCTGAAGCCCATACCGATTTTTTATTCGCTGTTTTGGCTGAGGAGCTGGGTTTATTCGGCATTTTAGTTGTAATGACATTGTATAGTATACTTGTAATTAGAGGATTGACGATAGCATACACTGCTCATACTCAAGAGCGTTTGTTTGCTTCATTTACAGCATATGGTTTGACCTTTTGGCTGGCACTACAAGCTGCAATTAATATGGGTGTTAATGCAGGATTATTGCCAACCAAAGGATTGACTCTGCCACTTCTTAGTTATGGGGGTGCCAGTATGGTTATTAATTGTGTGGTTATCGCATTGTTGTTGCGAATTGATCATGAAAATCGTTGGCAATCTCTGGGATTGAGAACGCTTGCGGCATAAGGGGAAAGTGTGTGAATAACTTAGGACAATTTTTATCTCCAAGGATGGGGCACGTTGAGCAAATCCACTTTGTTGGTATTGGCGGGGTTGGCATGTGTGGCATTGCTGAAATGCTGCATAATGAGGGCTATCGCATTACTGGTTCCGATTTAGGAGAGGGGGCTACTGTACAACGCCTGAAGTCGTTAGGTATTCAGGTGTTTATGGGGCACCGCGTTGAAAACATTCAAGGCGCCGATGTAGTGGTTCGTTCCTCGGCAGTGGATATGAATAATCCTGAAATCGCCGCAGCGCGTGAATTAATGATTCCAGTGATTCCTCGAGCTGCGATGTTAGCTGAGCTGATGAGATTCAGACATGGGATTGCGATTGCAGGAACACATGGCAAAACAACGACAACAAGTCTGGTGAGTAGCGTTCTGGCCGAAGGCGGTCTTGATCCAAGTTATGTAATTGGTGGGAAGTTAAATAGCAGTGGTACCAATGCGCAGTTAGGAAAATCTGCCTATTTTGTAGTTGAAGCGGATGAAAGTGACGCTTCTTTTTTGTTTTTAAAACCGATGATGGCTGTTGTTACCAATATTGATGCGGATCATATGGAAACATATGATGGAAATTTTGATAAATTACGCACTACATTTCTTGAGTTTTTACATCATCTGCCTTTTTATGGCTTGGCCGTTGTTTGTATTGAAGATGAAGAAATTCGTAAAATATTACCTGCAATTCAACGCCCGACTTTGACCTATGGTTTTCGCGAAGATGCTCATTATCGTGCAATAAACTGGACCCAAAGTGGGATGCTCAGTGAATTTACCGTGGTGAGACCGTCTCCCCATTTAGCAATTACTATCCAGTTTCAATATCCTGGACGACATAATGTCCTCAATGCATTAGCATCGATTGCCATTGCAACCGAGCTTGGTGTTGATAATGATTCAATTATTCGTGGATTAAAGAAATTTCAGGGTGTTGGACGACGCTTTCAAATGTTGGGTGAGCGACAATTTGAAAAAGGTTCTGCTTTGGTGGTTGATGATTATGGTCATCACCCACAGGAAATTCTCTCCACGATAGACGCGTTCAGAAAAGTCTGGCCAGAGAAACGTCTTGTTCATGTATTTCAGCCACACCGTTATACCAGAACGCAATCGTTACATAATCAATTTGTCGATGTGTTAAGCCTTTCCGATGAGTTGTTGTTGTTTGATATATATTCAGCGGGTGAGACTGCTATCCCTGGTATTAGCAGTGAAGAGCTGGCCAAAAAAATCAGGACTAATGAGAAACGCGTCACTATGGTAAATGAAGACTCATTGATGACCAAACTGGATGAGTATATTAAAGATGGTGATGTCATTTTAATGCAAGGAGCAGGAAGTATTGGCCAAATGGCAGTAAATCTGATGAAAAAAATGTGAGAATGACCATGAGCACAACGGAAAAGGAATGTAGTGTTGCAATGGAGTGCCAGGGCGTTTTACTGTTTAATGAGTCGTTGGTTCATTATAATACCTGGCGAGTTGGCGGTCCTGCCGCACGGCTTTATAAACCAGCCCATGTCGCCGATTTGGCCTTATTTTTACGGCAAATTCCAAGCACTGAACCGATTGTTTGGTTAGGACTTGGTTCGAACTCTCTGATTCGCGATAAAGGATTTGCCGGAACTATAATTTTGACGCAAGGCTGCCTGAAAGACATTAGTTTGCTGGATGAGCAGACTATAAAAGTTGAAGCGGGGGTATCCTGTGCTTCCATGGCTCGTTTTTCGGCGCGCAATAACTTAACTGGCGGTGAGTTTTGGGCTGGAATACCAGGAACAATGGGCGGGGCTCTGCGTATGAACGCGGGGTGTCATGGAACCGAAACCTGGGAATCGGTCATTGCGGTAGAAACCATAAATCGGCAAGGTGAAATTAAAGTACGTAAACCGCAAGAGTTTGATATTGCTTATCGCCATGTTTCAGGTTTGAATGAGGAATGGTTTATCTCCGCAACCCTTAGATTAACCCCTGGAAGTAAAGAAATATCATTGCAAAAAATAAAGGATCTGTTGGCTCATCGAGCAAATACCCAACCAACAAACGAATACAATTGTGGTTCTGTTTTTAGAAATCCACCCGGAAACTTTGCCGCAAAACTTATTGAAACATGCGGTTTAAAAGGAATTACCATTGGTGGCGCTATGGTCTCACAAAAGCATGCCAATTTTATTATCAACCATCAGGGTGAGGCATCTGCTGCAGATATTGAAGCGTTGATTTATTTGGTGCAAACTAAAGTTCGTGAGCAAACAAAAATTGAGTTGATGCACGAAGTACATATTATTGGAGACTGTTAATGTCTAATCTTATCAACCTGGTATTGCTTTACGGCGGAAAATCCGGTGAGCATGAAATTTCATTAATTTCCGCGGCTTCAGTTTTGAGTTATTTGAGTCCAAAAAAATATCATATTATACCTGTTGCTATGGATAAAAACGGACAGTTTCATTTGCATCAGTATGAAGATTTGTTGGCTTTTAGCGATAAACTTCCCGTAATCACAAAACAATCAAAACCCTTAGAGAGTTTATTTGTAAATGGTCGTTTATCTGTCGATGCGGATGTGGTTTTTCCCGTAGTTCATGGTCCTTTATATGAAGACGGTTGTTTGCAGGGTTTATTGGAATTAGCAGGCGTTGCCTATGTGGGATGCGAGGTATTGTCCTCAGCTATCGGGATGGATAAGGATATGGCGCGTCGCCTTGCCTGTATTAATGGACTTAAGTCTGCTCAATATAAAGTCTTATCCTGGCATACTGATGCTGAGAAGCGGAAACAATTTTGCCATGATGTTGCAAATGAACTAGGTTTGCCATTATTTGTCAAACCCTGCTCTTTAGGTTCCAGTGTGGGGATTCACAAAGCTAAAGATATGGCTGAATTAATATCTGCTGTGAATGATGCCTTACGTTATGATGAAGAAATTCTGGTTGAGGAATTTATTCCTGGTCGTGAAATTGAACTGGCCGTGTTAGAAAACTCATTACCATCAGCACCTCCCAGAGTAAGTGCGATAGGTGAAATAAAAGTAAATCATCCCGATGGCTTTTATTCGTATACCGCAAAATATCTTGAGAGCGGGGCCACTGATTTAATTATTCCAGCAGAGGTATCCAGTCATTTGGCAGAACGATTAAAACAGGCTGCAGCTGATATTTTTACTCGTTTAAAATGCAAAGGTTTGGCTCGAGTTGATTTTTTTGTTAACGATCAAACCAATGAAATTTATTTTAATGAAATCAATACATTACCGGGATTCACGCCTATCAGCATGTACCCCAAGCTGTGGCAGGAAAGCGGCATTAAATATCCCGATTTACTTGATGAACTCATTAATTTGGCACAAATTCATCATCATTGTCGGCAACATCTGGTGACTGATTACCTGTGAATGAGACGAATAAAAATCCCGCTAGTGAATCAACCAGCATCGGTCATGCTGGCTTGTTGCTGTTATTAATTATTAGCGGGTTATTACTTGCCGGACGACTAGGCTATATGTATCTTGCTGATGCAGACCGTTTTCCTATTACCACGATAAAGGTTGCAGCAACATATCAGCATGTAAGTCATAAAGAGCTTGAGGCAGTTTTAGCAAATCACATGAGTGCGAGTTTTTTTTCACTACCGGTGACCCAGTTACAAAATGATTTAAACGATATCAAGTGGATTGATTCAGCTTATGTCGAACGGGTATGGCCCGATACGTTAAAAATAAAATTGGTTGAAAAGCAGCCTGTTGCTGTTTGGGGTGATGCCCTTATGACTCAGGACGGGAAACTGTTCAATGAAGGAGCAATTCTTCCGGATTTGGATATTCCAAAGCTAAAAGGTCCGCTTACTCAACAATTAGAAGTCTTACAAGTTTATGAAAAATTGAGTAAGATATTATCATCATATGGATTAAGTGCAGCTGGATTACATTTAAGAGACAATCAGACCTGGGTTTTATTGTTAGCAAATGGCACGAAAATATACTTAGGAAAGAAAGAGTTAGAAGCGCGATTGACGCGTTTCTGTAAGGCATATCCTGCAGTGTTTGCTGAAAAGGCAGATCAGTTGGCCAGTGTGGATTTACGTTATCCACGCGGTATGGCGGTGCAGTGGAAACAACAAACGGGACGATAATGGCAAAAAAAATAGAAAAAAATATTATCACTGGACTGGACATTGGCACTTCAAAAATTATTGCTTTAATTGGTGAAGTGACTACAGATGGCGCAATTGAAATAATTGGTATTGGACGTCATCCTTCTCGTGGATTAAAGCGGGGAGTGGTCGTTGATATTGAAGCTACGGTAAATTCAATTCAACGAGCGGTTCAGGAAGCAGAATTAATGGCTGGATGTGAGGTCCGCACTGTATATGCTGGAATTGCAGGTAGCCATATTCGCAGCCTGAATTCGCATGGTATCGTTGCCATTCGCGATAAAGAAGTCTCGCAGGCTGATGTAGAGCGCGTCATCGATGCAGCTAAGGCAGTTGCTATTCCTGCAGACCAGAAAATCCTTCATATCCTCCCACAGGAATTCATTATTGATCACCAGGGCAGCATTCGTGAGCCTATTGGAATGTCGGGTGTTCGTCTTGAGTCACGAGTCCATATTGTTACTGGATCGGTAAGTTCCGCACAAAATATTGTGAAATGTGTGCGTCGTTGTGGTCTGGAAGTGAATGACATAATTCTGGAGCAATTGGCTTCAAGTCATGCCGTTTTAACTGAAGATGAAAAAGATCTTGGCGTATGCCTGATTGATATAGGTGGAGGCACTACCGATATCGCCATATTTCTGGAAGGCGCGATACAACACACAGCAGTTATCCCAATAGCAGGCGATCAGGTCACCAATGACATTGCTATGGCGTTACGAACACCAACTAAAGCTGCTGAATCAATTAAACTAAGCCATGCTTTTGCAGTGCCGGAAATGGCCAATCCAAATCAAATGCTTGAAGTTGCGAGTGTTAACGATCGACCTGGAAGAAAAATTTCAGCCAAGGCTTTATCAGATGTGGTTTCAGCGCGTTATGAAGAATTATTTTCATTGGTACGCAACGAATTACGCCGCAGCGGTTTTGAAGACCGAATGGCTGCAGGAATTGTATTAACCGGCGGTGCATCAAACGTGCGCGGTGCGATTGAGCTTGCTGAGTTAAGTTTTGAAATGCCCGTGAGAAAAGGTTGTGCTCATTATGTGTCTGGTTTGGCAGAAGCAACTGAGAATCCCTCTTTTGCAACAGGGGTTGGATTGTTATTGCATGGATATCAGCAACAGTATGAAGGCGGATACAATGTTGCTCCCCTGACTGATAATGCCAAGGGAATGTGGTCACGTATGAAAGAATGGTTTCAGGGTAATTTTTAGAATTAATTATTGAATTAAGCACGGGGTTGCAACATGTTGCAACAAACTCAAAACTGTTTTTATAAGAATAAAGCAGAAAAGCAGTGCATCAGGGGGAGCAGATTATGTTTGAATTAATGGAAAACAGCCAACAGGATAATAATGCGGTAATAAAAGTAGTTGGAGTTGGTGGCGGTGGTGGAAACGCTGTGGAACATATGGTTGCTGAAAATATCGATGGTGTTACATTCATTGCTGCTAACACAGACAATCAAGCATTAAAAGCGTCCAAGGCCAAAATTCACATCCAATTAGGTGATGAGCTTACTAAAGGTTTGGGCGCCGGTGCAAATCCACAAATCGGTCGTGAAGCTGCAGAAGAAGACAGAGATCACATTCGAGAAATTTTAGCTGGCGCAGATATGGTATTTATAACTGCCGGAATGGGTGGTGGAACTGGAACTGGTGCTGCCCCGGTTTTTGCGGAAATAGCTAAGGAATTAGGTATTTTAACCGTAGCAGTTGTGACTAAGCCTTTCTCTTTCGAAGGAAAGCAGCGTGCTTTAGCAGCAGAAGAGGGTATCCGACGCCTGGCTGAGCATGTCGATTCCTTAATTACTATTCCAAATAATAAATTATTAAGTGTTCTAGGTAAAAATATTAGTTTACTCAATGCATTTAAAGCAGCAAATAACGTATTGTTAGGTGCTGTTAAAGGGATATCCGATTTAATTACTCGTCCTGGTTTAATTAACGTGGATTTTGCCGATGTGCGTACCGTAATGTCAGAGATGGGAATGGCAATGATGGGCACCGGTTCTGCAGTAGGGGAACAGCGCGCGCGTCAAGCTGCAGAAGCAGCTATAGCTTCACCCTTACTGGAAGATGTAAACTTTTCCGGTGCGCGAGGCATTCTGGTCAACATTACCGCAGGACTAGATATGTCTATCGGTGAGTTTGAAGAAGTTGGCGATGTGGTCAAAGAATTTATTTCTGATGATGCAACAGTTGTTGTTGGTACTGTGATTGATCCTGAAATGACTGAAGAGATGCGTGTAACGGTAATTGTTACCGGCCTTGGCGATATGAGACAGCGTCATCAGCAACCACAGCAACAGTCGCAAAGAGCCCGCCTGATGGAGTCTACACGAAGTGATGGTTCTCTGGATTACCAGCAATTGGATAGACCCGCGGTGATGCGCAAACAGGCGCAAACCGCTGCTGCCGCTCCTGGTACGAAAAATAATGAACAGGTTGCTGATGTTGATTATTTGGATATACCCGCATTCCTGCGTCGTCAGGAAGAAGCATAGATTCATATGATGCTCCTAATTCTGAATTAGGAGCATCTTTGTAAGGCATAAAACCAGAACAGCAAGTTTTATGCGAACCACTCCGGAGTTAATTTTGGACTTAGCGCATTTATATTCACCCTTAAAAGCAGATTGCATAAGGGAGACGTCTTTTTTTTTGTAAAAAAAGAAAAAAATTAGACTAATCAACTATTTCTTGTTAAAATTAATAAGTTTTGTGTGCAAAAATAAAATAAGAGAAGAAAGGTGAGCACTGAATGATCAAACAAAGAACTCCTAAAAAGGTAATCCAGGCTACTGGCGTTGGGTTGCATTCCGGTGAGAAAGTGCTTTTAACCTTAAGACCCGCACCTGTAAATACTGGCATAGTATTTCGTCGGGTGGATCTGTCTCCTGTTGTTGAGATTCCAGCTACCTATGAAAATGTCGGCGATACCATGTTATGCACGACGTTACATCAGGGCAATGTTAAAATTGCCACAGTAGAGCACCTGTTGTCTGCATTAGCTGGCTTAGGTATTGATAATGCTTATATTGATGTAAATGCACCAGAACTTCCTATTATGGATGGTAGCGCTGCCCCGTTTGTATTTCTTATTCAATCAGCAGGAATACGCGAGCAGAATGCAGCCAAGAAATACATCCGTATTCTTAAGCCAATTCGGGTTGAAGAAAATGGTAAATATGTCCAATTCGTACCACACAACGGGTACAAAGTATCGTTTACTATTGATTTTGATCATCCGGTTTTTAACGATAAACCTCAAACCGTCAGTTTTGATTTTTCCGGAACTTCTTACGTTAAAGAAGTGTGCCGGGCACGTACCTTTGGATTTCTCTCTGATTATGAAAAATTAAGAGAATGTGATTTGGCTAAAGGCGGAAGCCTGGATAATGCAATAGTTGTTGATAATTATCGCGTTCTTAATGATGATGGTTTACGTTTTGAGTCCGAATTTGTTACTCATAAGGTTTTGGATGCTATTGGTGATTTATACCTTTTAGGATCAAGTTTAATCGGTGCTTTTGAGGGGTATAAATCAGGGCATGAGTTAAATAACAGGTTATTACGCGAGTTAATGGTAAGACAGGATGCTTGGGAATATACCTATTTTGATGCTGAGGAATATCTGCCTGTAATGCAACAGGAATTTTATCCGCTTGAAGCATAATGACACGATTCATTTTATACTAAAAATTAACCCCACGAATTAATCATGGGGGGTTAATTAAACCTCATATAAATTCAGCGCACACTCAATCATCAGTATATTCTAATGCACCTGTTTATAAAATTATAAAAATTTAATTCATGCAAGGAGCTGCACGATGAAATTACATTTAGGCGTTTTTACCCTTTCATTAATATGTAGCAGTATCGCCTTTGCTACGTTGAATGAAGCAAAAAATGCAGCACCAAAAGACCCACTTCATTTGGATTGGTTAGATAAAAACATATCCCCCAGTGAAGATTTTTATACCTACGCCAATGGAAATTGGCAAAAAAACAATCCCATTCCTCCTGAATACGCCAGTTGGGGTAGTTTTAATTTGGTAAATGACAAAGTTCAGGAAATTATTCATAAAATGCTGATTAAAGCAGCTGAGGCCACCGACGCCAAACCGGGCAGCATAGAACAAAAAGTTGGCGATTTTTATTATAGTGGAATGGATGAACAAAGTATTAATAAAGCTGGCATAACCCCGCTATTGCCTGAGTTCGCTAAAATAGATTCGATAAAAACACTCTCGGATTTACAAAACGTAATTGTCCATCTCCATCAGATAGGTGTGGATGCATTATTCGGTTTTGGCAGCATGCAGGATTTTAAAGACAGCACGAAAATGATAGGTGCTCTGGTGCAAAGTGGGCTTGGTTTACCAGACCGTGATTATTACTTAAATAAAGATCCAAAATTTGAACAAATTCGAACCGCATACACCGCGCATATAGGAAAAATGTTTGAACTCCTGGGTGACCAACCGGATAAAGCCAAACAACAGGCTAAAACAGTTTTGAATATTGAAACCATGCTGGCGCAGATTTCTATGCCTCAAGTCGAACAACGTGATCCCAACGCAATTTATCACATTAAAACTGTGTCTGAACTAGATAAAACGCTTCCTAATTTTTCCTGGTCTGAATATTTAAAAGCACGTAATCAGCCCCTAAAACAAATCAATACGGCAATGCCCGAATTTTTTAAAGGCATGGATGGGCTACTTAAAACCGTTTCCATAGAGGATTGGAAAACATACCTTCGCTGGCATTTAATTGATGCCTTTGCCCCATATCTTTCCAAGCCATTTGTCGATCAGAATTTTAAAATGATCACTGCGCTCACCGGGACTGAGAAAATTCTTCCTCGATGGAAACGAGTGGTAAATACGGAAAATGCCGCTTTAGGTTTTGCCATTGGTAAAATGTATGTTGACCAACATTTCTCTGCTCAATCGCGTGAAGAAGTATTGGATATTATGAGAAATATACGTGCCGTACTTCGTGAGGATTTGAACACACTGAGCTGGATGACTCCTCCAACACGTAAAGCTGCCTTAAAAAAACTGGAATTAATGGAAGAACGTATCGGCTATCCTGAAAAATGGTGGGATTATAGCAGTCTTAAAATTGATCGTGGTCCATATGTTTTAAATGTGATTCGAGCGAACCAATTTTTAATTAATCGCGATCTCAATAAAATTAACAAACCCATCGATCGAAGCGAATGGGGGATGACGCCTCAAACGATAAATGCTTATTATGATCCGTCTATGAATAATCTCAATATGCCTGCAGGTATATTACAAGCTCCCTTTTTTGATCCCAATGCTCCTGCTGCTGTGAATTATGGCTCTGTAGGGTTTGTTATGGGTCATGAAATGACCCATGGTTTTGATGATCAGGGAGCCAAATTTGATGGTCAGGGTAATTTAAAAAATTGGTGGACTCCAGACGATTTGGCAAAATTTAACAAGGCCACTCAATGTATTGTGGATCAATTCTCGCAGTATGCCGTAGTTGGGAATATGAAGGTGCAGGGTAAGTTGGTGGTGGGTGAGGCGACGGCAGACTTAGGAGGAATTTTGTTAGCTTACAAAGCTTTTCATCGTTCTAAAGAGTTTAAAAATGCAAAAACAATAGATGGAATGACCCCGGATCAGCAATTCTTTTTAGGCACTGCCCATGTTTGGGCAATGAATGTAAGACCCGAACAGCTGCGCAATCAAGTCACAACGGATCCTCATCCTCCAGCGAAATTTCGGGTAAACGGCAGCCTGGTTAATATTCCGCAGTTTCAGGAGGCATTTAATATCCCTGACAATACGCCAATGGCAAATTTAAAACGATGTATTATTTGGTAATAGTGAAAAAATATTTGTGATTGTAAAGATAGAAATTAAACGTAATGCACAAAGCGGATACTGCTCCCAGGTAAAAATAAAACGAGTTGCCATCTAATAGGATGGCTGCTCCCCATTTAACACCCAGCCAATAGCTAAAGGGCACGCTTAGGAATGAAAGTACGGCCCAAATCAAGTAATGATGCATAAATCGCTCGTTAAGCACCACGACATTAAAACCAAAGCTAAGCCATAGAGCAATCATCCATGGTGCGGTAAATGAGGTAGCAAATGGATTGCCGTTGAAGTAAATAAACCCTCCTCTTAGGAATAAAGTATCCATCAGCGTCCCACATAGACCCAATAAAAGACTGAATGTGAATGCATTACGCCAGTTTAAACCTTGTGCCCATTGCCAGTAAATTTGCAATGACATGATGAGTACCGTGATTAGAGGACCTAAAAAATAGTTATTTCGCGCAGCAAAGTAGATACAGGCGACCCAACTTATATAATAAGAAGCACTATGAATAACCCAGCTTAACTTCTTCATGTTAGTTACTTAAAATTAACTATGGCTTCTCACTAAATTTACAGTTAACCTGAGCTTATTACAACAGACACTTAATTTACTAAAGGATATGGAATTATGGCTCATTATCTAATAATTGCTGCAAGTAGTGCTATTGGTCAGTCCGTTGTGGCCATGTTAAAAGCACAAGGTGATACTGTTTTTACAACTGCCCGAGATAACCAAAAAATTCAACCCGATGCACTATTGGATGCAACTGATTTTGATGCAATGAAAGAAGTATTCATCAAGGCAGGTCCTGTTGATGGGGTAGTAAATTGCAGTGGTTCACTAATGCTTCGAAGCGCGCATACTACTTCAAAAGAACAATATTATGAAGTAATTAACGCCTCATTAACCACGTCATTTGCCACAGTTCACGCAGCGGGATTGCATATGAAATCGGGTGGAGCAGTAGTATTAATCTCCTCTGCAGCGGCACTTACAGGAATCGCAAATCATGAAGCCATTGCCGCAGCGAAGGCCGGAATTATTGGGCTTGCACAATCTGCAGCAGCCACTTACGCTGGAATGAATTTGCGCATCAATGTTGTTGCTCCAGGCATGACTGAAACACCTTTAACGTCCCAATTAATGAGCAATGCAATGGCATTAAATGCATCAAAATCCATGCATGCTCTTAATAGAATTGGTCATCCTGAAGACATTGCCCGTGCCATTGTGTTTTTATTAAATCCGGAAAACAATTGGATCACTGGACAAGTTTTAGCCGTAGATGGTGGATTGAGTCGTGTTCGGCCCAAGATGAAGATATAACTTAAAGAATTGGTCTTGCGAGCATTAATCTTGCTGTTTGCACTTATAAATTACATTAGATAGAATAAACACAATTAATATGAGCTTTATGCACGTTATAACTATTTTGAAACTAACCAAAAGAGAAAAAAAAATGTCTAAAGAAGAAATGATTTGTCGTATCGTACGTTATATAACAAACAAACCAAGCGCTCTAAAAACGTGTTGTAATTAATGACAGACAAATTAGCTGAATTATTAAATTACACCAATCAGCCAATAATCAACTATTTCTGCCACAACCATCCGCAAACAAACCTTAATGAATGCACCCTTTTATTTAAGGATTTATTAGCCTGGATGTGGCTCAAAAAACAACGCGATCAACTGGGAAAGAAAACCTACCTTTTTGGACCATTACTGTCTTTAGATGAAATGTGGCACGTCTTTATTCTTCATACCAGGGATTACATTGATTTTTGCATGCACTATTTTGGTGAGTACCTCCATCATGATGTGGAGCCACCAGGCTTTGAGCACCATATTGATGAAGCAGAATTAAGAGATTATCTGGAAGATTGTCTGACCTACCTGGATCAGGATTGGGTTGAAAGACGATTTATAGCAGCTCTAACGGATTCGCCTTAATTTTAAAGGCTCTGTTTTGTTATCTGGTTGATTAGATATTTGCAAAATAATTCAAAATAAATAAAAATTGCAGCAACTTCAATACACTAAGTGAACGATGTTACATATTGCACTGTATCAGCCAGAAATTCCGCCCAACACTGGGAACATAATCCGCCTTTGCGCGAATACCGGGGCTCAATTGCATCTTATTCATCCATTAGGATTTGAACTTGATGATAAACGAATGCGACGTGCCGGTCTTGATTACCATGAATGGGCTGCCATAAAACATTATGATAATTGGGAGGATTTCATTACCTTAAATCGAACACGGCGAATTTTTTGCTGTACGACTAAAACGGATCAAAGTTACGCTGATGTTCGCTACGAATCGGATGATATATTACTTTTCGGTCCGGAAACTCGTGGATTACCAGAAGATATAAGAAATGCCCATAGCACAATTCGCATCCCCATGGTTGCAGGTAGTCGAAGTCTTAATTTATCTAATGCAGTCGCAATCATTTTATTTGAAGCCTGGCGTCAACTTGATTTTGCATAGGCGAACATTATTATCCAGATTATAAAACCTATTCAACACCACCCAAATGGAGCAGTGCTTTTTGTAACGGTTGATACGTACAATTTTGGCTTTCACTAATTATGGTTGCTTTCGCTGTTGCTGATAACTTATTGGCAACAGTACACTTCACTTTTTCATAGTCAATGGAGGGTTCTGTGATGACTACTTTTATTGAAGTCAGCTGATACATACCGGCTTCTTTACGAAGTTTATCGCGAAGTTCCGGAATAGCATAACGAATCTGTGATGCCCAGGAAGCATTAATAGTAGTTAATACCAGACATCCCTTGTTAAAACTGCCCACTTTGCACCACGGAGCAAGGCCTGAAGGAAGTAAATGATTAATTTTATCAGACAGTTCTTCAATTTTCATTGAGCGCTGACATATATCTGCCAATTGCTTATTGAGGCAATGTTTTATTGATCGCATGTATTTTTGCCTTAATAATGTTAATTTAAAAGCACAAGAGCAAGTCCTATCGCCTTACTGGCTTGTTTAAGTATAGAATAGCAAATTATCCTTACGCGCAGTAATCATTTTTAAAGAAATAAGGAAAACCATGTCTGAGAATTTACCTGATACTAACGTTATCTATTTTACCAGATTACATTGGATCATATTTTTTTGGCCCATTATGATGTTGTGTTTCGCAATCGCTATCAATGCATACATTACGCAGTTGCGTGAAGTCAGTCTGTTTTTTGCATTTTTTGCAATGCTTTGGATAGTAATGACTTGGGTGACCTATCATTTTTCGTCCATTACCATTAAAAGTAAGCAAGTAATATTGCGTACTGGAGTATTGGTTCGTAAAACAGTGGATATTCCTTTGAGTAAGATTGAAACCATAGATATTCGCCAATCAATTCTGGGCAGTATTTTACGTTACGGCGCTTTGGTAATCACAGGTACCGGTGGAACGCGCCACCTGCTGAATTACCTTGACCGACCGTTGACGTGCCGAAGATACATCGAACAGTTAATGAATGAACCGCAATAATCATGCGGGACTAGAATTGCAATATGCTATTCTTATAATGGTAAAGTCTATTTAACCTTTCAGGTCGGAGTGCCCATGATTGAGCTTGCTGTAATTATTAACAACAAAGCCAAAAACGCCACAGGTGCCTCTAATTATCTTAAAGGGCTTAAAGAGGCCGGAATCATTTTTAAATTATACGAAAGCGAGCCAGAGAAACTCGATAGCACCATCAAACGTTGCATTACTCGATACCCAATGATTTTGGTAGGTGGGGGAGATGGCTCCATCAGGACAGCTGCCCAAAATTGTGCGAATACTAAAACGGTGCTTGGCGTTTTAGCTTTGGGCACTTTAAATCATTTTTCCAAAGAATTAAATTTACCAGCCAATGTTGCTGAAATGGTTCAGGCGGTAAAAGATAAAAAAACCATGCTTATTGATTTGGCTGAAGTCAATGGATCCGTTTTTGTTAATAATTCATCTATTGGCTTTTATCCAAAATTTGCAAAGAGACGTGATTTATATACCAGACTTTATAATAAATGGCTCAGTTATATCCCCAGTTTTTTGGATAGTTTAAAAAAGCATGATCAATTTGATCTGGTGATTAAAAGCAATGAATTAAATTTACTATTGCAAACCTCTTTTTTAATGGTTAGCAATAATGTGTACTCCTATGAATTTCCCATTACTTTCAAGCGAGATGATTTTCAGAAATCGATGCTTGGACTGTATTATTTTAAATACGGTAAAATCAGATTTATGAAGCTTATCAGCACTTGGTTTAAAAACAAAAGTAACTTTGAGATTAAGGAGTCCGCTCATCCTCTGGAAATTCGTTTTCATAACTGTAATGAAGTTACTGTTGCCCTGGATGGAGATACCATGAAGATGTCGACCCCATTATTTTATAAAAGTTTGCCTCAGTCTCTTAATGTATTAATCAAGTCATCATCATGAGAATCGTTCATATCTCAGATCTGCATTTCGGCATGGAAGATAAAGTTATAGTAGATTCTTTTATTGCTGATTTGGCTTTAATTCAGGCTCATTTAATTATCATCTCGGGGGATGTGACTCAGCGTGCTCGTGAGGATCAATATGTACAATTCAAGCAGTTTTTAACACGCCTAAACGTTCCGTATGTTGTGGTTCCTGGGAACCATGATATTCCATTGTACAATCCCTGGGAGCGCTTTACTCATCCATTTAAAAATTATAAAAAATACGTATCAAACCAATTAGGAGCCACTTTTAAAAATGATGAGGTCGCTATTTTGGGGGTAAATAGCGCCACTCCTTACAGATTAAAAGATGGTGTTTTAAGTCAACGAACAATTGGACGCATCCAAAAATATTTCAAACAGGATTCTGGGGCCTTTAATATTGTATTTTTTCATCACAATCTGAATTATTTTTCTGGGATGCATCACCCGTTGAATAATGCTGAAGAGTTTATTGCATATTTAAAAGACAGTCCCATTCATATGGTGTGTACGGGACATCTCCATTACGCTACATTAAAATTAGTTGCAAAAAATCAAGGCCACTGCGCTATTCTTCATGGTGGATCACTGTGTTGTGAACGCACTAACGATGGTAAAAACAGTTTTTATTTGATTGAGGTTGATGGTTTAAATTATACAGTTGATTGGCGGGTTTTCCGAGAAAATGGGTTTGAGTCTACACCTATGCCGGTTATTAATTAGTTTATCCAATACATCATATCACGTACCCTCATCCGCCCTTCGGGCACCTTCTCCCAGAGGGAGAAGGGAGTCATACAGTGCACGATTTGTGATTAAGCTTTGGGTTAATTGATTTGAATTCTTATTTGATTCATCAAATATTATTAACTCTATGTTACTAAATTAGTTATTTCTATGTCTACGAGGAATGTAATTGAGTGTGATAGTCTCAAAGCAACCATGTTTTGAAGAGCTTGAAAGAGCAGACACATGGACAGTTATTAATTCTGACCTTTTTGATTAATATGGTCGGAGTGACAAGAATCGAACTTGCGACCCCTGCCTCCCGAAGGCAGTGCTCTACCAGGCTGAGCTACACTCCGAATTTGAAAAAGGACTTTTAAAACGTAACGCAAACTACTCAATGATTTATATATTATAACTATTTGATGGAAGAATTGAATAACAGCGCTTAAACTCAATGAAACAGCCGATACTAAATATATTTAATATAGGATCACCAATGGACAAAGATCAACGTAAATTACTTTTTCTTTCCAGCCTGGGTGGGATTTTGGAATTTTATGATTTTATTATTTTTGCCTTATTTGCCAGTTACATTTCCAGTGCCTTTTTTCCAACTTCTGATGAATTGGCAAGTCTAATGATTACATTTGCCACTTTTGCTATTGGTTATTTAGTGAGGCCTCTAGGAGGAATTATCTTCGGTCATTTTGGTGATCGGGTAGGACGTAAATCAACCTTTACGGTGTCCATTTTTTTAATGGCAGTTGCCACCTTGGGGATGGGTCTTATTCCAACCTATAATGCCATTGGCATTTCTGCTCCAATAATCATTATCATTTTAAGAATAGTGCAAGGTATCTCTATTGGTGGTGAAATACCTGGTGCAATTACTTATGTCAGTGAATCGTTTTCCCACTATAAAGGTCTAGCGTGTGGGATTATTTTTTCTGCGTTACTCTTGGGGATTGTTTTAGGGTCAGTCGTTCATGCAACAATGGTGACTATTTTTAATGAAACTCAAATGAATACTTATGGCTGGCGGATACCATTTATATTGGGTGGGATACTTGGTTTATTGAGCTATGCTTTGCGAAAAGAATTAACTGAATCGAAACAATTTTTGAAAGTGGAGCATTCATTAGAGAAATTTCCTATTCTTGCAGTATTCAAGAACCATTTTACTTATGTTTTGGCGGGTGCATTTTTAGCGGCACTTTGTGCAGTAATCGTCTCCTCATTGTTTTTATTTAATCCATCCTATTTAAATAAGGTATTGTTTTTAGCGGATAATGCCTTTGCATGGGAACGCACCTTAGCAATAACTTTAGGAGCGATATTAACAACTATTTTTGGTTACCTGACTGATCGTATAGATGTCAGAAAGTTAGTCCTGGTGTTAGGAATTTTAACAATATTATTGGTATACCCAATTTTTGCCATATATGTGTCTTATTCTCAATTTTACTTTTTAGCTTATATAGCCAGTGCAGTATTACTGGGCTTTTCCGCGGGGATCATTCCAAGATTATTAAGCGAATTATTTCCTACTAAAATCCGTTACAGTGGTATTGCTATAAGTTATAACCTGGGATTTGCTGTTTTTGGCGGTTTGACGCCATTTATATCATTGTCATTAATCTACAGCACGGGTTGGAAAACGATTCCGGCTTTATATCTTATATTCGTTTCATTATTGGCTTTGATCTCGCTAGTCTATGTTTGGAATCGTTTAAAGTATAATGGGCGGGTAAACGCTCATGTTTTCTAGATTTAGTGGGAGCTCACTTTATTTTAGAATATGGGTTATGAATGCAGTTAATGTAAATTCAATTTGATGAGTTCTATTTCGGCCGCCCCTCGCGAATTGAGTTATCCCCTCATATTTTTAAAGCAAGATAGCAACTGTCTTGAATTAAAAATTCAGGACAGTTGCTACAAAAGTGAGAGTCTCTGGTTTTGCTATAAGTGCGAACTTTGCCGTAGGTTGGGTCATTTTGACCCAACACACTGCCTCGATGGTGCGTGATGAGTTTGAAGTGTTGGGTCAAAATGACCCAACCTTGAAAGATAAATGATTTATTTGGGTTAGTGCAATTATCCAGATTACTTATTTTCATTAGAAACAGAGCAATTTCATTGTGTACGATATAGGTAACTGATTTTAGTCACTTTTTTAATAATGAACAATATACTTTATTAAAAAAATATCTAAATATAATAAGTAAATCGTTTAATTTTTAAACTTTAATGACACCGCCCTGAATATATACTAATTAAATCAATATTTAAGGTTCTCTTAAGGTGAGTAAGTTATTATTTAGTCTCAGTGTCGATAAAGTTATCTCTATGAACATTTGATCTTCTTTTAAATGCGGCATTTCGATTTAATATGGTTTACTTAATTATATTAATTTATGAACTTAAAATTAATTAACTTATAAAGAGAAATATTATTATGACAGCTACAAAGCATGATAAAACGATTCAAAATAAAGTTGGGGGAAAGGGAGTCAGTTTTTTTCAAAAGGTTTTGGGTGCGACTACTCAAGCAATTAAGAATGAGATCCAGGTACGAAGTGATATGCATAATGCAGTTTCGGATTTTCGAAATTTTGTAAAAATAATTTATACCAACAATAAAGAACTCATTAAAAACGATCCAAAGTTAGATACAGTAGTACAAGCTTTTTTACAGGCTCTAAAAGAGGCCCTTAATAAAGATAGTAAAAACAACTTTAGTTGTTTACGCGTGCATCAATTTGCCTTGGCAGAACAAGTTCAAGATATAATTCATGATTATCAACCACGACTCGAATCTGCACCTGGGTTTTTTAACCAACTCAGAGCCATTATTAATACTTTTATTGAAAAAATGGCCGGTATTAAAGATATTTTAGGAAGTCCAGATAAAAACATAATATCCGATAGAACGGGTTATTTCGATAAAAAAAATAAAATAGCTTCAATGAAACAGGATTTAGAAGCTTCTGATGAAGACTCTATATTTAGTACCTCCATTCGAAGAAGCCAATAAGATCATCTTTTATATAACAGGATCCGCTATTTAATCGGATCCTGTTCGTTTTGGAATATATCATTTATTTTTATTTCAGGACTACATCATCAATTGTAAAAGACATAATTGATTGGGCTTCCATACATTCTCAAGATCCACGAAATTAAAATGGACTCTAATTTTATTGGGTATTTTGTTTAAAAAGAACTCTTTAGCAAAACACGCAGTGACGGAAAATATAGCTCCATTGCAGCTAATTTGATTTAAAAAAATAGTTTTATTTTGGCAATGGCTAATGGAAAATAAGATTCTAGGGGCAAACTACCCGCTTGCGCGGGTACTTACTCAGCAAACATAGAGCTTACTGACTCTTCAACATTGACTCGTTTAATGGCTTGAGCCAGCATGTCGGCAAGGCTTACCACGCGAATCTTATCACATTTTTGAGCTTCAGCTGATAAAGGAATGGTATCCGTAACTACCACTTCATCCAGGCCAGAGTGCTTGATATTATGAACTGCTGGTCCTGATAATACGGGGTGAGTAATATAGGCTCGGACGCTTTTGGCGCCACTTTTTTTGAGCTCGTGAGCTGCTGAGCATAAGGTCCCGGCAGTATCGACGATATCATCGACTATAATACAGTTTTTATCCGCAGGTTCTCCGATAATATGCATCACTTCTGATTTATTAGGGCCACTGCGCCGTTTATCGATAATGGATAATTCAGCGTCATTGAGCCGTTTTGCCATTGCACGGGCTCGGACTACACCTCCCACATCAGGAGATACGACCATAATATTGGATAAATTCTGGCGCGTAATGTCCTCAAGGAGTATGGGTGTTGAATACACGTTATCAACGGGCATGTAAAAGAATCCCTGAATTTGATCCGCATGTAAATCAACAGTCAGTACACGACATATACCCACTGAAGCCATCATGTCGGCGACTACTTTTGCCGTAATGGGAACTCGAGCGGAGCGAACCCTTCTATCCTGACGGGCGTATCCAAAATAGGGAACTACAGCTGTAATTCGTGCAGCTGAAGATCGTCTTAATGCATCTGCCATGGTCAGCAGTTCCATTAAATTATTATTGGAGGGCGCACAGGTGGATTGCAGGACAAATACATCTTTACCCCGCACGTTTTCTAAAATTTCAATCATGGTTTCCCCATCGCTGAATGTTCCAACGGTGGCTTGGCCAATAGGAATTTGTAAATGAGAAGAAATTTTAAGTGCCAGTTCCGGATTTGCATTTCCGGTAAAAATCATCATAGTGGACATGTATAACAAGCCTTAGATTTAGGTTAATCGCTTAACTTAAACACATAGCAGAAGACAGCCAGAAAGATATTATTATTATTTGAGCGATACGAAGAACGCATCCTTCCAGGGTATCTTCTGCCGTCTGTTTACTTGAACCTGGAAACCAGGTTGAATCAACAAGAAAGTGGCTGGGGTGCTAGGATTCGAACCTAGGTATGCAGGGATCAAAACCCTGTGCCTTACCGCTTGGCGACACCCCAAAAAAATTGTAGATTCTCTTTCGTCCGTGATCTAAAAAAGCTTTCGTCCCTGCGATTTGTTGCGTATTTTGCAGGGGTTTTTTGTCGATGTCAACTTCAAAATCAAATATATTTATTAAATGTACTGCTAACGTAAAACATAATGAAACCGTGATTTAGTCTTACCCCGCAATCGATTATTCATTGTAGGGTAAAATTCTATTTAAGCAGCAGTGGTCACATTCCATTTTTTAATGACGACTTTGACCATGACACCGTTTCCTTCAAGTCGAATCATACTGGGTAAATCGATTTTATTAACGGAAGTGTATTTGGTGAAATTAATCGTATAACCACTTTGCCTTAATAAAACCAGGTGATTAAATGCATCACGTTTTTCAGTTTGTACACCACCGGGGGCAGGTAGGCCTCTAACCCAGTAATAAAGATTATTCACTGGTAATTTAATACCGGTTTGTTCCAGCAGTAATTGGTCTGCATTAGTAGAGCTTGCGTGTTTTGCACCATCCTGGAACGTAACCGTATTTCCGGTGCGGCTAACCAACACCGATCCCCCACCTAATGGACCCATTAACCGAATTTGATAGGAACTGGCACCACGCTGAGTCCAATTCATCGTAGCCGACCATCCTTTGCCTTTGGCTTTCGCAGCCATTGCTCCGTTAATCTGAAAAGAAGAGATGGTTGCTGTTTCCGCTTTACGGGTCTCAACCGGAATTATTTTATTAGTCGGTAATTCTTCAGCTGGTTGTTGCGGTGGGGCGCAAGCTGTTAATAAACTAAAAGACAGTATTCCAAAACGTTTCATTGCATTCATTTGCTCACCTTAAATTCCGTTTTTATAGTTTTTCAATTAACAATACGCTAGACTGTTTTTATATGCAATTAGTGTTTATAAAAATGAAGAAAAAAGCGATATACCCAGGTACTTTTGACCCAGTAACTAATGGGCACATTGATATTATTACGCGCGCTGCCAATATTTTTCCCGAATTGATTGTAGCTGTGGCGAGCAATAAAGCTAAACGGCCGTTTTTATCTCTGGAGACAAGAATAAAATTACTGCAAGAAGTTGTAGGACATCTCCCTGGGGTAGAAGTAATTGGATTTGATAGTCTGCTTATAGATTTTGTACTGGAGCAGAAGGCCTCTATTATTCTTCGTGGTTTAAGGGCTGTTTCTGATTTCGAGTATGAATTTCAGCTGGCGGGGATGAATAGAAAATTATCAAAGGAAGTAGAAACTTTGTTTTTGACACCTTCAGAAAATTTAATGTTTATCTCTTCGACTCTGGTGCGTGAAATAGCTACTTTAAAAGGTGATATCTCTCAATTCGTACCGGCAGCTGTAGTTCAGGAATTAAACAAGAGACAAAATGAAATTCAGGCCTGATTTGATTATTGGGTTATTTTGTGTTTTGTATATCAATACAAGCTTGAGTGCGAATCCTTTACCTATTAAGCCCCCCGGATATGCAATAGCCAGTGCGAATCCCCTTGCTACTAATGCAGGACTTTCCATATTAGCTCAGGGCGGCAACGCCTTTGATGCAGCAATTGCCGTCGCAGCTGTGCTAGCTGTAGTCGAACCTTACCATACGGGTCTTGGTGGAGGGGGTTTTTGGTTAATGCATCAGGCAAGCACACAAAAAAATACCTTTATTGACAGTCGTGAAGTAGCGCCTCTTGCAGCAACCAAAGATATGTATCTGGCTCGTGATGGGCGTGTGATTCCGGGATTATCCATTAATGGTGGATTGGCCTCTGCAATTCCCGGAGAACCTGCAGCATTGGTTTACATAGCCAAAAATTTTGGCCGATTACCCCTGACACAAACACTAGCTCCTGCCATTAAGATAGCTCGTGAAGGATTTATTGTAGATACCCAATTTCGTGAATTTTCATTATGGAAAGATCGCTTATTAATGCTTAAAGAGTATCCGGCTACTGCGGCTATTTTTCTAAAAAATGGCGAGCCTTATTCAGTCGGTGATAGATTAATTCAAACTGATTTGGCTAAAACTCTGACATTAATTGCTGAGAAAGGTGAGGCCGGGTTTTACAGTGGAGATGTGGCAAAAAATTTGGTTCGTGGGGCGAATTCAGCAGGAGGAATCTGGACTCTGGAAGATTTGGCTCGCTATAAAATTAAAATAAGAGAGCCGTTGGTTGGTGCCTATCATAATATGCTCGTAATTACTGCTCCTCCCCCTTCAGCTGGTGGGGTTGGCTTATTAACGATGTTAAACATTTTGTCACATTATCCACTCACTACGCTCTCTAAAGTTCAATGGGTTCATTATTTGGTTGAAGCCATGCGACTTACTTATTGGCAGCGCGAACAATTTTTAGGCGATCCTGATTTTATCGCTATTCCCGAAGACAAATTACTCTCCGCTGAAAATGCCAAACAACTAAGCTCTTTAATCCCATCCGATAAATCAATTGACAGTAAAGTGTTACAAGGCCCTCCCGGAAAGGCGAACCCTTCAAATACCACGCATTTTTCTATTATCGATGCTGAAGGAAATCGTGTTGCTGCAACCTTATCCCTTAATTATATTTTCGGTTCAAGCGTAGTAGCTGAGGGTACAGGAGTTTTGCTGAATGATGAGATGGATGATTTTTCTACAAAAACCGGGGTGGATAACGTTTATGGTTTAACCGGGGGTGAAGGGAATGCAATTGCGCCAGGAAAACGGCCATTGTCCAGCATGACTCCGACGTTTCTTGAAATGCCTGGGCGTTTGGCTATTTTAGGTACTCCTGGCGGTAGCAGGATACCTACTATGGTATTGATCGCTTCTTTACTATTTCAGGAAGGTTATGGGTCGGTCAGTATGGCATCGGCTATGCGATTTCACCATCAATATCTCCCGGACGAATTACAATTTGAACCGGATGCTTTTCCGCCTGCGATTCAGGAGGCTTTAAAAGCCATGGGGTATCATCTAAAGCAATTGGATGCGTATTATGGCAACATGCAGGTTATCACGTGGGATAAAGATAAAAAATGGTTATCTGCAACATCCGATCCCAGGGATATAGGTTTAGCAGCAGTGGTCGAGAATAATATAAGTTCTCGTTAGGAGGTCTTAATTGCCTCATTTCCCTCTACTAATTCTTTTATAGCCTGATAAGTCTGGTTGATTAAATCGTCTTTATTTTCAATAGTAAATTGGGCGGCGTCAATAGGTTTGCCGATGTGTATTTCTGCCTTCTCATGCAGATTAAAATGTAATGTTTTAGCAGGAAGGATGTTAAAAGCTCCTCGAATTCCTATGGGTATAATGGTTGCTTTAGCCTCAATAGCGGTAATAAAGGCTCCTTTTTTAAAACGCGCAAGGGTTCCATCTTTGGAGCGCGTACCCTCCGGTGCAATCCAAATGATAATCCCGCTTTCCATCAATTTCCGGGCATAGGCCAAATCTTTAAGGGCCTGAAACCGATTTCTTCTATCAACGAAAGGGAATTCCGCTGCAGACATCCCTTTTCCAAACAAAGGGATTTTAGCCAGTTCTTTTTTGGCCAGCATACGAATAGAATGATTAGGAAATGCTTTAAAACCTAATGGAATATCATAAGCACTTGAATGATTACACATAAGTATCGTTGGCTGGCCAGGTTTTGGTTCCACGTGATAAGGATTAATTACGGTATAAGTTACTTTAACTTTATTAAGTAATTGGTCTATCCAATGATGAATGGTTTTATCGACCCAAGGTCTGGTGGGGGTGCTGAAATAATATTTAAAAACGGATCGTGTACAAACTACCAGGGTGTAAAAAAATAGAGTGCAGATGATCCAAAGGGTTCTAATACGAGTAATTTTCATAATTTTATTTGGTTTATTCGACAACGAATCATACAGCAAGCAGTTTAACTTGCCTAGTCTGCTATAAATTGGGCGAATAAAAGCAAAGTGCTGAACCTAATTAGTTAAGTTCTGACATTGAGGGCAATAGGCCGATTGACGGCCTCCAATTACAACACTTTCAATAGTTTTATTGCATTTAAAACAGGATTCTTTTTTTCTCCCGTACACCTGAAGCGAGATTCTAAAGTGTCCAGGATTTCCATCAAAGCTATAAAAATCCTTTAATGTGGTGCCACCAGCCTTAATAGCAAGTTTCAGAACTTTTTTAATGTGCTCTGTGAGTAGATTGCACTGAATCTGACTTAATTTTTTAGCAGGAGTGAGCGGGTGAATACCTGCCAAAAAAAGGCTTTCAGTCGCATAAATATTACCTACGCCAACGACTATTTCATTATTCATGATCAATGATTTAATCGGTTGATTTCTATTTTTAATTCTTTGTTGCAAATAAGCACTGTTAAATTGATCGGATAAGGGCTCTGGACCTAACAGACTAAAGAGAGAATGTTGATGAGGATTGTCCTCCAGGTATAAAAATAAACCAAATCTTCTGGGATCAGTAAAGCGCAGTAAACATCCGTTGTGCATTATTAAATCCACATGATCGTGTTTTTGCGGCGGTGTATTTTGAGGAACAATACGAAGATGACCTGACATACCCAGGTGAATTAAAATATATCCCCGCGATAAATGGATTAAAATGTATTTAGCTCGGCGTGATAGAGATTGAATGCGTTTACCCGCACAGAGCTCATCAATATTTGAGGGGATTGATTGTCTGAATTGCGCATTTCGCACCACAATTGTACTTATAGTTTGACCTTCTAAATGAGGTTTGATTCCCTCCTTAGTAGTTTCAACTTCGGGTAATTCAGGCATTATTTTTTATTATTATGTTCGATTATTCTTCCATTACTTTTTTTCTCAACTGCTTGAGTGCCTGGAAAAAGGTATTGTTTTGCTAAAGCGCCTAGCCAGAGTACTCCACCAATGAGTAAACCCCACACAGCAACTGAAAAAAACATAAACAGTAATCCGATGCATAAGGCAATAGCAACGCCCACGACTAAAAAGGGGATCAGACTTTCTAAAATTTTCTTGATATCCATGAAATCATCCTGAAGTGAGTTATTAACTAATTATCGGCTAGATCGGTAAAGGATGCAATGAAACCAATGATTTTGTGTTATGATTATACTATATGGGTATATTCTTTTGAATTATTCCTTAGTAAACTATTCAAAAACGATTTATTCTATTCTAATTAAATCCACCTTGGGGTTCTTTATGGTTTATGGCTATTTAAATCTTTCTTTTTGGGGCTATGTTCTGGCAATAGTGCTGTTAACGCAGATTACTATAGCTGCGGTCACGATTTACCTTCATCGAAATCAAACGCACCGTGCCTTAACTTTACACCCAATGGTAAGCCATTTTTTTCGGTTTTGGTTATGGCTAACTACAGGGATGGTCACTGCTGATTGGGTGGCTATTCATCGGAAACATCATGCATCGACCGATGTGGAAGGTGATCCTCATAGTCCTGTTGTTTTAGGAATAAAAAAAGTATTTTGGGAGGGTGCTGAACTTTATCGTGAAGCACGAAAGAAAAGAGATATGGTTGCCAAGTATTCTCATGGTACGCCTGATGATTGGATGGAGCGAAATGTATATTCGCGCCATTCGTCGAAAGGAATATTACTCATGTTGTTCGTTGATTTATTTTTCTTTGGTGTTCTCGGCTTAACCGTCTGGGCCATTCAAATGATGTGGATTCCAGTTTTTGCTGCAGGGGTTATTAATGGAATCGGTCATTATTGGGGTTACAGAAATTTTGAATGCCCGGATGCAGCTACTAACGTATTTCCCTGGGGATTTTGGATTGGCGGAGAGGAATTACATAACAATCACCATACCTTTGCATCCTCAGCCAAATTTTCAGTCAAATGGTGGGAGTTTGATATCGGTTGGATGTATATCTGCATCTTGTCATTCTTTGGTTTGGCAAAAGTGAAAAAATTACCTCCTAAACTCGCAAGAGATGAGGGTAAATTTAATGTGGATCTCGATACCGTAAAAGCAGTCATTTCCAATCGATTCCAGGTTATGTCTCACTATTATAAAGCGGTTATCAGACCTATATTGAAACAAGAAAAAAATTCAATCATCGAAACAAAAGAGGATAAAAAGCTGTTTAAAAATGCGGGCAGTTTATTACGACGTGAAGACACGCTTTTGACTAACAAAGCTAAAACTCGGCTCCAAAGATTACTTGAAGCACGCGAACAGCTGCGACTCGTTTACTCATATAAACAATCGTTACAAAATGTGTGGTTAAAAACAGCGTCTTCGCAAAAAGAACTGGTTGACGCATTGCAACAATGGTGTCGTCAGGCGGAAGAGTCTGGTCTTGAAGTATTAAGACAATTTGCGCAACAATTAAAAGGTTATGTTCCAATTTATGCTGTCTAGCAATGAATGATTATGAGTGGGCAACACTCATAATCATCTTTAACTTTCTGTCTTATTATCAGAGGATATCCAAGACCGCGAGCTATTATCCACTCAAAAATTTTATGCGCTTTCTTCATGTTCAATGTATATTTTGTCGCCCCCACGCAGGTGGGGAACCATCCAAATATTTAGCAGAATGCCAGTTTATTGGATGGATCTCCACCTTCGTGGAGAAGACAACTGTTTAATCAACAACGTTATTGCACATTTAAGATTTTGAGGTATACCCAAGACCGCGAGCTAGGTTATCCCCTAATAATTACTCGCTTTCATCATGCATAATCTATTTTTTGTCGTCCCTACGCAGATGTGGAACCATCCAAATATTCAGCAAAATGCCAATTATTGGATGGATCTCCACCTTCGTGGAGAAGACAACTGTTTAATCAACAACGTTATTGTACATTTAAAATTTTGAGGTATATCCAAGACCGCGGGCTAGGTTATCCACTCAAAATTTTATGTGCTTTCTTCATGTATAATGTATATTTTGTCGTCCCCACGCAGGTGGGGAACCATCCAAATATTTAGCAGAATGCCAATTTATTGGATGGATCTCCACCTTCGTGGAGAAGACAACTATTTAATCGATAACGTTAGTGCACATTAAAATTTTGAGGGGATACCCAAGACGCGGGGCCTATGTACGTGTACCAATATATATCTACAACGAGAATCAATTTAATGTTTAAGCTAAAATTGGCTTAGACAATAAAATAAGTTTGAAAAAATGAGATCTATGTTCGGGATGATTCATAAAAAAATTTGTTATTAACTGAGCATTCTTCTGGATGCCTCGAACAAGTCGAGGCACGTAGGACGAGAGATCAATTAACAACATACTATAATTGAATTAAAAACTTTGTATACAATGGACTGGATGCGTTTCAGTTTTCCCAGCTAATCCAGTAATGCCTGATGGAAAATTGACTACCCTTGCATCACTCATGCCCGCATTATTTTGGGTTGAACTCCAATAGATGGTAGTTACGAAATTACCAAAATTACAAGGAATAGTTCCATTGCCGCAAAGTGAAGTATTTACTGTGACTAACTCATTTAAAGCAGGCATGTACCAGGCTGGTGTTGGAATCCCTCCCAGATTGCGGCATTGATATGCGGCGCAATTCGTTGTATCGCCTGAACAAGAAGCATCTGCAATAATAGCGTTGGTGTTAGCCACTCCATCAGTCATACTGACCGCTCCCGCAATGTTCGTAACTGAACTGGTCCATTGACTTCCAAAACCTGATTCGAGTACTACTTTGCCGGTACCACCACTCTCTGTAAATACAAGTCCACCAAGATAAGAAAATGCAATCAGAGTCGTAGGACTGTTCGCTGTATTACTGCCGCTAACAGTAATCGTACACGGAGCATAAGGGTCAGGTGAATTTAAAACCAAAGTACACGTACTGCTTGGAGCGACACTGGTACAATTGCTGTCATCAACTGTCAAGTTAGGGCATGCCGCCTGATTGCTTACGGTTATAGCATTAGCATTTACGGGGCTTCCTGCATCATTGGTGATTTGAAGATTTAAAGCAGCTCCTGATACCGTAACCACACGGGAGGATTGAATTGGTCCGGTTATACTGATTTGCGGCTGACTGGTAACCGTGATGTTAATGTTCACCGTATTAGTATTAGTACCTGCTATGGGGACTAACGTAGGGCCCTCTTGAGCGCTTGATGCGAACGTTATGGTACAACTTGCTCCTATTGCCAAAGAGGCGCCACAAGTAGTGCTTTGCACGCTAATAGTACTCCCACCTGGTATTGTAGCCACAACATTATCTGCGGTAACCAGAGAGCTCACATCATTGGTGACTGTAACTAATCCGGTTGAATTTTCTGCAAATAATAAGGTGGTAGGACTCACACTTATAAGTGCTGTGGGAACAGGAGTCACAGTAACGACAACATTAACGGTATTGGTATTACTGCCTGTGATTGGAATGATAGTGGGGCCTTCTGGGGTTGCAGCGGTAAATGTTATAGTGCAACTTGCTCCAATAGCGAGAGTAGCGCCACAAGTGGTGCTTTGCACGCTGATGCCACTGCCACCAGGAATAGTGGCCGCTATGTCATTAGCTGTCTCTGTAGACTGGGCACTATTCGTTACAGTAACCACCCCATTACTACCTGCGGTAAAACCAAGCACCAGGGGACTTGCTGATATAGTTGAGGCAGTTGCAGCGGTTCGGCTTATATTTAACGAGTTTGCCTGGCTTGGCTGATAACACTGATTGAGATTTGGAGTACCATTAGCATTGGTTTGACATAATCTGGGGCCTCCATGAATACCGCTAGCGGGTAAAGCGGCTCCATTAATAGAAAGGTTTAACACACAGGTACTACCAGCTTGTCCCTTAGGCGCAACAATGCAGGATCCTGTTTGAGTTAAGCCTTGCGTGGGTTCAATCACTAATTGTCGGGTTTTGTTTGATTGATTTTGAACTGTATATTGTACGATAGCACTGCCGTTTTGGGGAATGGCTTGAGTGGTTTGGCTATTTGCTGTGGGCTGCAGCGTCCACAATGGTGTTCCGGAATGTACTGATGAAATAAAAAATAATGATAAAATAAAAAATAGTAATTTAGAGGCCGAACAGTGGTAATTAGCGAATCGCATTTGAGTGTCCTTACGTAATGGCGTGATTTTCGTTCAAGTCTATGAGATGTATGAATCATGTTAATTTATTTAAAGTTTAAAATCAAAATTGATTCTCCTAAATTTATGAATTATCCACCGCTTAAAAAAAAATACCAAAATCAGCGTGCTTATTTCTGCTTCTTGTACTAACTTAAGATTTTATGCGTAATGAGTGTTAGTATATTATTTTTGTAGCGCCAGGCAGTGGATAATCCGATCTGCGGTGTTGACAAGAAGAGGATTTTAATTTGTAGTTATAATTCAATTATTTTCAACGAACAGGGAGTTGTTGATGGAAAAGAGGATAGCAATTGTCACGGGAGGTACTGGTGGAATTGGTACTGCAATAAGTCAGCGTTTAGCTGCCGATTTTAAAGTAGTTGCCTGCTATTTCAAGGATGGAAAGCACGAAGAAGCAAAACAATGGCAGCAAGAGCAGCAAGTATTGGGGTTTGACGTTGATGTGGTTTACGGTGATATTGCCCATTACAGTGATTGTGAAAAATTAACCGCATTAGTCATGGAACGGTACGGAAGTATTGATCTTTTAGTCAATAATGCAGGAATAACCAAGGACTGTAGTTTGCGGAAAATGACTCCTCAGCAATGGCAACAAGTATTAGATGCTAATTTAACCAGTGTGTTTAATATGACGCGCAATGTGTTACCCGTTATGCTGGATAAAGGTTATGGTCGTATTGTCAGTATTTCCTCCATAAACGGGCGAAAAGGTCAATTTGGCCAATGTAATTATGCGGCAACCAAGGCAGCACTCTTTGGATTTACTAAAAGTTTGGCGTTAGAGGTTGCAAGTAAAGGGATTACGGTTAACACAGTTTCCCCAGGTTACATAGAAACGTCTATGCTTAAAGGATTAAAAGAAGATATTTTGAATGGCATTATCGCAAATATTCCGGTAGGTCGCTTGGGCTATCCTAAAGAAGTAGCAGATGCAGTTGCCTTTCTAGCATCACCAGACAGTGGTTTTATAACCGGAGCAAACCTGGATGTTAATGGGGGTCAATACATGTAATCGTTTTGGCAAACGGGTCTGGATGGGGCTCATCAACTAAAAGAGAATAACATGCAAAATAACAATGTGGTATTAATTACCGGCGGTACAGGAGATATCGGTACCGCTGTTGCGAAACAATTAGACGCATCCTATGCGCATGTAATAGCTCTGGACTTGCTTTCCGATGAAAAAGGGCATGCGTGGGTAGAAGAATTGAATAATGAGGGTTATAAAAATATTTATTTTAGACACATGGATGTGACAGACTTTGACCAATGCAAGCAAGTTATTGATGCTCTGATTAAAGAGTTTGGCAATGTTGATGTACTCATTAATAACGCTGGAATTACTCGAGATTCCGTTTTTAACAAGATGACCAAACAGCAATGGGATGAAGTATTACGCGTTAATTTGGATGGAATGTTTAACGTAACCCGTCAGGTGGTTGAAGGAATGAAAGCCCAGGAATCGGGGCGAATCGTCAACGTATCCTCAGTAAATGCACAAAAAGGTCAATTTTCTCAAGCTAACTATGCCGCATCAAAAGCAGGCGTTTACGGCTTTACCAAAAGCCTGGCGCAAGAGCTGATGATGAAGAATATTACGGTAAACAGTCTTTCACCAGGCTATGTTAATACACGTCTTATGCAGGGTATAAGACCGGATATTCTCGATCAGATCATTAATCAAATCCCAGCGAAACGTCTTGCAGAGCCTCAGGAAATTGCCTGGGCCATCGAATTTTTAATTAGTGAGAAAAGCCGGTACATTACTGGTGCTAATCTGAGTATAAATGGTGGTTTACACATGTATTAATGCTATATTTTTTAAGACATAGGCGTTGATATTGCAAATTAAAGGTGGGTTTAGGATCACTTTGATTATAAAATGCCATAATTACATTGTATCTTAACTCACGAGAAGAATATGAATAGACTAATTAAAAAATATAAAAATCGCCGACTTTATGATACAGAAACCAGTCAATACATTACAGTGGAACAATTACAGCGCTACGTTGTCGATGGGATCGAATTTAAAGTTGAAGATTCTGAAACCAAGGCGGATTTGACCAACTCGGTTTTATTACAGATTATCGTTGAAATGGAAGCAGGCCCCACCCAGTTTTTAACTCCTGAGGTTCTGCGTCAGATAATTGCGTTGGCGAATCATCCAATGCATTTATCGCTTAAGGCAATGATGGAAAAGATGTTTCAGAGCATGGAAAAACCGTTACAAAATAACCCGTATAAACAGGCTACTGAAGCCTGGAATCAGCAAATGCAGGATATGATGCAGCAATGGCAAAAAATATTTAAAACCTAAAAAGCAAATCAATGGTGCAATGCAAAATAAATTGCAATAATCCTTGACATATAAAGGATTGTTGAGCTATTATTTAATTGTGCAGTGCAACATTGGAGAAAATCATGAATCAACATAACTTCGAAAAATGGAGTGAAATGGCAAAAAAAATACAAGAACCATTTCAAGCCATCGCAGAATTGAATATTAAAACCTTACAAGGGTTAACTTATATTAAACCTGAAGAGTTAGCACAGGTAAAAAAACCTGAAGAAGCTTTGGAAAAGCAAATTAATCTGGCTGTAGAAAATGGTCACAAAGCGTTGGATTATATGCAGCAATCTTTTAAAATTCTTGAAAAAGCCATGCTGGATCTGGTTAAAGAAGCAAAAAAAAATACGGAAAATTAAGTAATTATTCTTTTTGACTGGGCTTATTTATTAAGCCTTTTTTTTTATCCGTCTTATTCTCTCCCTTGGATCATAATGCGATAATTTATTTTTAGTCACTCGCAACAAACCAAAACTTCTATTGCATACCACTGATTTGAGTATACCTGGTTTAATGGAGTACTCTCAAAGCCAAGCTCCAGGATATAATCTATATATATTTGTAATCGCAGATACTATCGAACCATAAAGATAATTCGTTATAATTGCCTGAGTTTAAAAAGAGGGTAACCCAAGGTCGATTCACCTGACTTTGTAAATGGGATAAATAAATTGAACTTTTTAAAGAATAAGCTGTTAAACTATCTCGAATTTAAAAAGGTTCTTTGCTTGAAATCTTATATGGTGCAAAAATAATCCTCTATTGAGTTCTGAACCTGTATATTGATTGATAACCGCCGAAAATTTTTACTAAGTTAGCTAACCGTATGAAACCAAAAATATTAATCGTTGAAGACAATATTATTGCTCAAACAGTAATTAGAACCCTGATAACTTCTCTTTCCTGTGACAGTGATGTGGCAATGACTGGTCAAGAGGCACTTGAGCTGTTTCAAGCAAATCATTACGATTTAATTTTTATGGATATAGGTTTAGGAGAGGGTATGAACGGATACCAGGTTACCGCCATTATACGTACCCTTGAATCTCCTGGCCAACGTACACCGATCATTGCATTAACTGCTCATACAAACGATGATTGCAGAGAACAGTGCATTGAATCGGGTATGGATGGTATGTTCACAAAACCGCTCACTTTATCTTTGGCAACGGAGATCCTCAATCAGTTTATTCCAGATAAAGGAGCAATTGGGGGTTCCATGAAGGCCGATCCAGAGCATCAAAAATTATTTCAGCTCGAGCAATTTTCATTGTTTCATTATAAAGAAGCGTTCAATAATTGTAGCCGAGAGGTGAACATACTAACCGATATGTTACGTTTGATGGTAGAAGAACAAATTCCCATTAATTTGCAACTGATGCGGGATGCAATGACGAATGGAGACTTTCCCCAAATAGCAAAAATTGCCCATCAAATTAAGAGCAGTGCCTTATACCTGGGTGCGAATCGGATGCGGTATGCCTGTCAATACTTGGAGAATCATCATCAAACGGGTGAAAAAGACCTCGTTGAAGGATTGTATCTGCAAGCAGTAGAGGTTATAAAAGAAACTATGGATCATATTAAAGAATGGCTCATGTTGCATAAATAACAGGGTTTATTGCATGTTCCAGGCACTCTAATGTCTTATACGATCGTTTTAGCTGAATAAAATGCTCAAAGACCTTTTTTACAAGGAGTTTTTATATGTCATTATCAAGGATTGTCTCTTTAGCAGGCTTAATCTTTTTTGCAATTAATGGAAACTGTAACCCTTCTATTAATGCGGCTATCGATAAAGGATTGGTTTTTTTAGAAAGTGTGCAATTTAGTTATGGCGAATACCCAACTTTATTTAGTCCAAATCTACCCGAGCCTGCGCGATCTTTGGCAACTAATTATGACAGTAATTTATTTACTACAGTGATGATTGCTGATGCGATACATGAAATAAATCACCGAGCAGTGAAACGATTAAATAAAAAAACAGTTAAGTATATCCAATCCCAATTACTGAACGAACAGGGTCTTTGGTCTTATTTCACCACCCATAATAATGCGCCATTGTATCCGAATACAGTTACCGATCTTGATGATACTGCTTTTGCTTCAATAGTTCTGCAGCAAAATGGAGTTGCGTTTCCAGATAATCATCAAATAATTGAGGCAAATAAGAACGAAAAAGGAGTGTATCTGACTTTTATTGATCCCCCTTTTTTAAATGATGTGGATTGTGGGGTTAATGCCAATGTGCTGTCCTATCTTCAACAAGCGGATAAAAATGTTTGTAATTATCTTAATAAACAAGTAGCGCAAAAGGCAAATTGTGCTCACTATTACTCCTTGTTGGATGCTTATTATTTGATTTCTCGGGCTTACAAAAGTGGTATTCAATGTTTAAAACCATCTGCGCAACCTATTTTGGCTTACACTCTGGAACAGATAAATCAATGGGATAAAGACGGCAACATCAGTTCTTTTAAACGGGCGGTCGCGTTAAACATTCTGTTAGATTATGGATATCGGGGCGAAGCGATTTTTAAAACAGCGCAATTTTTATTAAAAAAACAGTCCCGCCACAACGGCTCATGGCCCGGTGAGGATTTTTGGTTATGGTCAGGAGTAGATGAAGAGGGTAATCGCTTTTTGCTTGGGCAATCAAGCTCCAGCGCATTAACCACTGCCATAGCACTAAAAGCGTTAAATCGTTTGCAGGCTGAGGGATTCAATGGGTGATTGAGTATATCATAAACAGATTGATGCTATAATAAGTAGGTTATTATTATCATCATATCGCCATGAATTTTGAATTATTTGATTTTATAGACAGACCCCAATACCAGGAACAGATCGGGGAAGGGGCTGTTATTTTACGTCAATTTGCGCAGATTTTTAGTATTGATCTGCTTCGTGATTTAGAGGCAATTATTCAATTCGCACCTTTTCGTCATATGATCACCCCAAATGGATTTAAGATGTCCGTCGCCATGTCAAATTGTGGACAGTTTGGCTGGATATCTGATAAAAAGGGATATCGATATGATTCTCTGGACCCACTTACTGGTTTGAAATGGCCAGAAATACCGCCCTCTTTTTTAAGATTAGCGGTATCTGCTGCCGATTTAGCAGGTTTTTCAAATTTTAATCCTGATGCCTGCTTAATTAATCGTTATGAAACAGGTTCTAAATTATCCTTACATCAAGATAAAGACGAACATCGTTTGGCGGAGCCGATTGTCTCTATCTCACTAGGAATTCCTGCTGTTTTTTTATTTGGCGGTTTGAAACGTACCGATAAAACACATCGATACCTATTAGAACATAATGATGTTGTGGTATTTGGCGGCCCCGCCAGATTGCGTTTCCATGGTATTTTGCCAATAAAACAATCGTATCATCCTCTGACGGGTGCCTATCGGATAAATCTCACTTTCCGCAAGACTTAGAATGTGTATCTGAGTCCTCCGTGGGTTGGGAATTATTACTCCGAAAGAAACCTTTCGATTCATACCCCAAGCGTTGAATATTCCTAACTCTGTTTTCAGGAATTTCATTATAAATGGAGTTCATTGCTTGAATTAATTGTTTTTCATCTAAATCATAATGAGATAGTTCTTTTACCGCATCTGTATTAAATTGATTCTGTCGATCTACGTATATAAAAACCTTATGCGCTCGGTCAAGGTATTCAAGAATTGCCTCTTTAAGAGATAATCCCGGTTTTTTGGTAAGAAATTCGGGTATCTGGCAGTTTTGTTCGGGATTTTTTAATTGATCCAGGTATTTCTCTAATATTATTGCTATAGCCAACAGTCGGTCTTCCAGGTGTTCAAAAACACGGATTACTTCCTTATTATTTTTTACCGGGCATTTTTTAACCCTGTCAAAAAGTAACCTATTTAAATTCACACAGTTTTGTACTTTGATTTGCACGATTTGCCAATCTGTTTTAGTAATTAATGCAGCTAAATTTCCTGCCATGAGTTGTTTTTCAAAATAGGCTACCTGGAGATTGCTCCAATCGATAGGTTGCTGGGTTATTTCACTTAAATGAAAAACAGTGTTTCCATTGCCTTCTTTAATTAAAAGCAGCTGATTTAATTCAAAAGATGACGCATATCGACGTGCTTTCCAATTTCCTATAATGTGGAGTTTTCTCGGTAAATTTTGGGGTTGGATGTCCACTTCTATAAAATTTGAGTTATTTTTAACTAATAAACTTTCTGGAAAAATAATTCTTAAAGCAGAAACTGTTTTCAGGTCCTGGGTAAGGAGTAGTGCATCATCGCTAGCATTAGGTAAACTATAACGCCACATCGTTTCATTAAAATAATCTAACAATCCAGCAATGGTTGTGGGGAGCTCGTTTTTTATCGCAACAGGATTTTGTTTTTCTGCTGCCAGTCTGACAGTAAGACCACGCATAAGAAGTTCGACCAGGAGTATTCCTAACACGGTGTTACTAGTTTGTGTTAATTTATCGGTAATCGGCTTATAGATCTCGGTCCAATGGTGCAATAGGATAAATATATTGTCATTGTCAGTTACAGCTGCATGAGCAAGTAACTCATTAAAATGATTCAGGGTCTCCAACTCGATGAGTTGACTGGCCGCTTTAAGTCGGGTACCTAATCCTGCCTCCTTAGGTAAATGGTAGGTTTCAGATAATGCCCGTATCGCATTGACTTTAGCAGCGTGATGCTCCAGAACATTTTCTGCGGTTTTCGTAAAACTGTGAATTTTTTCCAACCCCTGGTGCAATCCTTTTAACGCAATGGAGCTACCTAATGCAGCAGGAATACCTATTCCGGTAATCCCTAAGACCACTGGCAAGGCGATATGCAGAACTTCAATTACCAGCGCTGCAGCATGAACCCCTTGTTTTATAATGTCTTTATTTTCCTTTTTATGTGGATTTTCCCCGAATTTTTTCAGTAAAGTCAGTTTGGTTGTTTTGGATAAAAAACCAGTCAGAGAGTAACTCTGTAAACGGGTAATAATGGCCTTTTGAAACCCTAGGGATGAAGGTTGGTGCGCTAATTGATATTGAAAAAAATGATCATGTAAATCCTGTTTTATCTCTAGCATTATTTGGTGGAGGATTTGGCCTAATTCACTCTCCGCTAACAAAAAATAATCGAGCGCATGAATAATGAGGCTATGAATTAAGGTCGCGGCATAACTGGGACTCTCATTGGACTCCAGTTTACTATTAAAAATAGTTGAGGTTTTGAGATAATCTTTCAAATTTCGGGTAAAAAACTGACAAAAAACAAGAACTCTGAGCTCTTCAGAATTCTGGCCCATTGGCTTTTCTTTATCGAGATGGTAATTATTAAGAACCATTATTGACTTAGCCACAGCAAATAATCCCTGCTGATTGTTAAGGTGGTTTTTCATTAATAGTTCGAATCTTTTTAATACGGGCAGCAATCTTACTTTAATTTGAAACCCTAATGG
>JAUXYG010000087.1 GCA_030694525.1 Legionella sp.
ACGATGTGTTATCAAATGTTGAAGCATCGATCCCAATTTTTACATCGTGCATTCATTGTTGCCAATTCCCGAAAAGAATGGCTGGATACATTAGACAATCATCAATGGCAAAGTGGTAAAAGTCGGGATCTTCACATCGGATGGTTGTTTTCAGGTCAGGAGATTTTAAAACCTGATTTTGCCAGATCAATCTATCTGAATAATCAAAAAATTGCGGAAATTATCGATAAATGTTGTGAATTAACGACCTCTTTGTTGCCCTACAATTTAAAAACCATATTATTGGAAACTCCTGAATCAATTGATTTAAATAACATCCTTTACGCACACCCCGCACTTTACGTTTTTGAATATGCATTGGCACAATGGTGGATAAATTTAGGCATTAAACCCAAAATGTTACTTGGGCACAGTTTGGGTGAATACGTCGCAGCAACGATTGCAGGAATAATCACCCTGGAGGATGCATTAAAATTAATTTGCGCGCGCAGTAAACTTATCGCGGCATTACCTGCTCAGGGTAACATGCTTGCTGTAAGTGCTGATAAAGCGCTTCATGAAAAAATTAAGCTCCATTTCTCTGACTTATACCTGGCTATCCAAAATAATGACGATCAATTAGTTTATTCCGGATCTTCAAACCAAATAAATAAATTACAACACTATTGTCAGGAACTAAACATTGATTGCCAATTATTGGCCATCCCGTACCCATTACATTCACCACTCATGGATTCCATCATTAACGAATTTCATGAAGAAGCAATGAAAATTACCTATAGATCACCTAAAATTCCCCTTATAAGTAGTTTGACTGGTACTGTTGTTTCTAAAGATGAGATTAATGCGGATTATTGGTGTGAGCAGCTAGTGCACCCGGTAAAATATTACCAGGGGCTGCAAGAACTTGCGCAACACGATATTACTTGCGTGCAGGAAATAGGTCCAAATGCAACGCTAATCCGTTTATGTACCGAATTTCCTTTTGAGCTTTGTATTTCCTCACAAGTCAGTCCATCAACGGGCTGGAACGATTTACTAAAAGCCTTAGGAACCCTTTATATTAACGGTGCATCAATCCAGTGGGACTCAATAAATAATCAAGTTCCTTCAGCCTTACTGAGCCTGCCAAAATACCCATTTAATAAAAAAAGGTTCTGGTTTAAATCAACTGATGCATCAGTAGTGGCCAACCTACCGCGCCCTGAATTTTATAAATTAGCCTGGGTAGCCATACCAGACGATACGAATACTCAAGTCGTTGATAAAAAGCAAAGTGTTCTCATTACCTTAAGTAATGATAAAAACGTCATTAATCAATTGAAGCAATTAACTCTGATTTCCCATATTATCAATCGAGCAACAGATTTACATTTACCCCCTGATAGTCCTGAATATTACATTTATTATTGTGATGCTCAATTCGACTCGTTAAAGACGGGATTGATACTATTTCAGATTCTTACGCAAAATCTTATTAAAGAGAACAGCTTTAAACCCCTAGTAGTCATTAGCAAAATAGACTCACCAATAAGTACGACTTTATTAGGCGGGATAAAGTCACTACGCATAGAATATCCCCATTGGCCGATCCATTATATAGAAGGCGATATTCACCACGACCCAACTTTATGGCAACACGTTTTTGCAACACTACCAAAAACAGAGCTTACTTTAAAAATTGATAAACAATTATTTAAGCAACAACTAGTCCCATGTGAACAGGACGTGTGCCCCAAATTGATTCTGGCGGAACAGATGGCTGAAAAAATTTATCTGATCACAGGTGGCAATGGAGAGATAGGACAACAACTTATCAAACACTTATTGCAGCAAGGTGTGAAATGTATCGTAGCTGTTGGTCGTAAAGAAACGCCGCCTTTATGGAATGAAACCATCACTGAATATTTATCTACAAATCACTGCCAAATACATTATTTTCCATGTGATATCAGTAAGTTAGACCAAGTGAAGAAATTATTTAAGAAGCTCAATGCACTTATTCCACCGATTACTAATATCATCCATGCAGCAGGCATTATAAATGATAAATTATGGAGTCAAACGACTCAGGAGGATCTAGAGCAGGTGTTGGCTGGAAAAGCTTATGGGGCGCTCAACTTGCATCTGGCGACTCAGGATGCTCCCATAAAGGACTTCATTATGATCTCTTCTCTTGCAAGCATTATTGGGAATAAAGGTCAGGTAGCCTATAGCTTAGCCAATGCATTCCTTAATGCGCTAAATGATTTTCGAGCCAATAAAGGACTACCCTCCATGTGTTTTAACCTGGGGCCTATAAAAAATACCGGTTTATTCAAGCATGATGAAGCAAGACTGACTCTGGAAATGGCAAAACTTGGGGTAACACCCCTCGCCAAAGAAAGTCTGTGCACCCTTTTGGAAATAGAAACCAAAATTAGCCACTTGGTTCTAAGCTGTCTGGATGTAGTAAAAATGGGTGTAAATAATCCTAAATTACTGAATTCTCCACTAGAAAATGCCACCAACGACCTGGAACAATTAAGTCCAGAGAATCACTCCATTGAAAGTCAGTTATTAAAAATTGCACGCATTACCCTTCATGCTACTAATGAGGAACTAATGGCCGAAGATAACTGGTTCAAAGCAGGAATGGATTCGTTGATGGCCTCACAGCTGGTTTTCAAAATCAATAAAATGTATCCCGGTGTGAATATAAATGCAGCGGATTTATTTAAACATTCATCAGCAGCACAACTTGCTCAAAAAATAAAAAACACATCAGTCACTTTTAAGAAATTAACCCAGCCCTCTTTTCCCCCCTCCCGCCTGTCGCCTTTATCCATGCAGCAACAAGAGATCTGGAATTATTGTAAAGGCTCGTCTCCAGGGACATATCTAATTCCGTTACAACTTCGAATTTCCGGCGACCTGAATGTTGATGATTTTAAAGTAAGCATCATTAACACCATGAATAATTATGATATTTTTCGATTTCAATTCACGGAAATAATAAGCCAGGTCAATATCTGTATTGCCGATTCGCCGCAACTAGATTTCACCTGTGTATCAAGCCTTAACGAGGATGCGATTAATGATTTCCTAAATAAAGAATTTCATAAAAATTGTTCTACCTTATGCCGATTTCTATTGTTTAAAGAGTCTGAAACAAGCCATTTGTTATTTATTGTTATTCACCATCTCATTGCCGATGGTTTTACAGCGATGCAATTTATTGAGCAAATTTTTAAAAATTATCAGAAACCGGTTGATTTAACCCCTGATAAAAATTATCAGGAATATATCGAATGGCAGCGTCAAAATTTCTTGCAGTTACAACATACTCAGTTTTTGGATTTCTGGAAAAAGCGACTTGATGGTATCCCAGTGAACGTTCCTGACACAAAAGCCCCAGGTCTGCCTCTATTATTGGGCAAAAACATTAAAGAGTCCATCCCGATTGACTCAATTAAATCGATACGAGATTATCTTGGCGAGAATCATCTAACCCTTACTACTTATTGTTTGACCTGTTTATCAGAAACATTGTTACACGCATTTCACCGTGAACAACAAGCCCTTGTTATTTTTTTCTCTGGGCGGGAAAATGGAGAATTTACCAAAGTATTTGGTGATACCACCAATGATGTTATTGTCACTCTGACTAAAAAAAATGCGACAGATCCAGTCAGCCACATCATGAATTTACAAAACCAGATTTTTGATTTGGTAAAACAGCAACACTTCAGAATTCAACTTTTAAAAGAATACGATCTCCTTCCCGAGATATCCTATGATTTTCAAAATAACAGCAATCACTTACTTCCTAAAGGATCATTAGAGGTACATCATACCAAATATTTTCATGTTCAATCCAAATTATGGGGAACTGATCCCAGAATAATGTCCTTTAAAATATTACAAACGGAACAGGAGTTAATTTTTTCCCTTAAGTATCGTTCTGATAAAATGGGCGACCAGACTGCCATTGATATTTTTAAGCAATGGACGGCGGCAATAACCACCCACCTGGATCCGCTTATCGAACAAGGAACCCGAATCTCTGTAAGTAAGTAATTTATAGTGAATCTAAAACAGCGACATAATTGAGGTGTTAGTGGCATCACTTACATAAAATATATTCTATAATGATAAGTAGCGCTTAGTGGTAACTTGATCCTTTTGGCGATCTTAGCATACTGCCGGGGGTTTAGGGCCTATGTGTTTTTGAACATCCATCAAACAAGTCAATCTGATATTGATGGCAGCATACTTGGATTTACTATGCCAGGAGGTGGATTTATGTTGAATAAAGCAGAGGTACAAAATATTGCCCAAAATTATAAAGTCGATTTTGATACACATCAAATAATTCCACTTACTGGGGGTGAAGTAAATAGTACCTACTTACTTCAGAGTGATATGGATAAATATGTCATAAAAAAAATACTTTTAGAGCAATGTGTAGATGAATACCAGAAAACAATAGATGAGGTTGCCCTATCGTTACATTTCGTTGAAGAAATCACCAGGAAACAACAACCTCTGGGTAATGTAGTAACAGCAGTCTCCGGAGATACAGGAAGCGTTTTACAAAATGCAAATAATGCATATGTTCTATACCCCTTTTATCCAGGTGAAATTTTAGAAAATAACAAAATAACGCTCCACATGGTAAAACAGATAAGCCAACGTCTAAAAATGCTACATCATCATCCATTTTCCTACGATCATGAATTATCCAGAAAGAGATACACTCGTTTCTTTAATATAGGACATGCTATTTTAGATAATTCTTTGTTAAACGATTTGATTTCGATTAAAAGACTTGTACCTAAATTAAAACCGATTATTAATTTCATCACGGATAACAAATCATCTTTAGCAGATTCAATAAATTTATGTACACCCGGAAGTGTCTGCCATAATGATTTAAAACCTAAAAATGTATTATGGGCTTCGCAGAATAATTTTGCCATAATTGATTGGGAATCAGCGTCAGATTTTGATCACCGTACCGACTATCTTGACACCCTTATTTGCTGGAGTAATCAAAAGGAACAGGATCAGTTTAATTTTACCCCCCATAAAATCCAGGCATTTCAGGAGCATTATTTTATACCTAAAAAAGAACTAAGCTACGCCATGGATATAGTGATTATAAAGTGGTATTTCTGGCTGTTTTTTTGTATCAATAAAGCAAGGAGCTATCCAGAAAAATTTCTTCATTACTTGGAGCAAAGTAATATTGCTCTAAAATTTATCGAGTTTCTCATTAAACACAGAGATCTATCGTTTTTAAATAAGTGAGAGCAAATGAGTAACACTGATCATACTATTATTGCCCTTTTTGATTTTGATGGAACTTTGACATACAAAAGCACCTCTCTTGCTTTTTTTCAATTCCTGGATCGAAAGCGTTTTTATGCGGTCATGCCCCTTTTATTTCCAGTTTTAATTCTTTATGTGTGCCGTTTAATTTCCGTAGATACGTTAAATAAATGCATTTGCCAACTGGTGCTCAAAGGGAAATCCAAAGAAGAGGTTACTCAGGCAGGAAAAGAGTTCGCCTTAAAAAAGATGCCCCACCTTATCAGACCAGAAGGAATGCAGAAACTACAGGAACATCAAAAAATGGGGCATTACTGTATTCTAGCCACAGCAGGCTTTGATATTTATGTTAAGCCCTGGAGTGAACTGCATCACTTTAACTCTATAGTTTGCACCGAGCTTGAATGTAATCAAAATAATAAACTTACAGGTAAATTAAATGGCATTACTTGTTACGGGGTTGAAAAGCTATCCAAAATAAAAACAGTAATTCCACCTAACCGAGGTGATGTATTCGCTTATGGTGATAGTGCTGGTGATAAAGAAATGTTGCAGTTTGCTGATTTCTCCTTTTACCAGTCGTTCAATTCTAACCTCAAAATCCCCCCTGAAGACTATAAAAACTCTAATTGACGCATGGTAAAATATCATGCAAATTGATTATATTATATATATATACTATACCTAGTGAGACTAGGCAGAAATGAATCGGGCAGGATCTTACATGTTAGAAGATCATACAATTATCGACTTGATATCAGAATATGGTAAAAAATACCCTGATAGAATTGTTCATACCTTTTTAAGTAGTGATAAGAAGGACACGCACACGTATAGTCAATTAATCTCTAACGCTAAAACAATCGCATCACATTTATTAACCCATTCGGATCCAGGATCTACAGCCTTAATTCTTTTACCTCCAGGATTAAAATACATTTGCGCTTTTTTGGGATGTCTCTTTGCCGGAATAATTGCTGTTCCTGCTTACCCGCCTAGAAGCGCACGTCATTTAATCAGACTTAATGCTCTGGTTAAGGATGCCAATGCCAAAGTGATTTTAACTACTGATGAAATTGCTACTAATTATTCATTTGATACGACTCGGATTTTAGTAATAAATGATGAATTATTATTTTCATCCAGAGAAGTAATGCTTCCAGAAACTCATCAATCAGATATCGCGTTTCTACAATATACATCCGGCTCAACGGGCCTTCCCAAAGGAGTTATTGTAAGTCATGGCAATATCATAGCTAATATGAGTTTAATTGATGATCTCACGCACATGAACGAGAAATCATTGTTATGTTCCTGGCTACCTCCATTTCATGATATGGGTTTAATCGGCGGTATTTTGTACCCTTTATATAGTAGAAGTGGGTCAATCCTCATGTCGCCCGTTACGTTTATTAATACACCCTATTTATGGTTAAAGACCATCAGTGACTACCAGATTTACATCTCACCAGCTCCCAACTTTGCCTATGATTTATGTGTTCGTGCGATAACTGAAGAGCAAAAATCCCTATTGGATTTAAGCAGCTGGAAAATCGCTTTAAATGGTGCTGAGCCAGTAAATGAGGCAACATTGCGCCGATTTATAAAGGAATTCAAAAATACTGGTTTTACAGCCGAATCGTTTTACCCTTCCTTTGGAATGGCAGAAACAACGCTTATGATTTCAGGAAAAATTCCCGGTGCCCCCAATAAGATGTGCCATTTAGATAAGGAGGCTTTGAAAAACAATCAGATCATCCTACACAAAAAACCTGATGATAAAACAAGAACCTTCCTTAGCTGTGGCCCCACTAATAAAGCCCAAGTGGTTAAAATTTATGACTACGAACAATTCAAAACTCTTGGAGTTTTTCAGATTGGGGAAATTATTGTATCAGGTCCTACTGTGGCGCAAGGCTATTGGCAAAAACCTGAGCTAACTCAGGACATTTTTCACTTGAAACTCCCTAATGAAGATCATGATTTTTTAAGAACTGGGGATTTAGGATTTCTTGATGAAGAAGGTAATCTTTACATCACAGGGCGATTAAAAGATTTGATTATTATAAATGGACAAAATATATACCCACAGGATATCGAATACAGTATTGCTTCGTGCCATCCCCAACTCCTTCCTCAATCCGCAGTATTTGCGCTTGATAACGATAAAGAATTAGTCATTGTTCAGGAAGTTCATCGCAGAGCGAAAGAATTTCCTCCAATTTTTGCAGCCATCGTGGAACGGTGTTTTACAGAGCATCAAATAACGCCTAATCGAATAGTATTGATAAAACAAGGCTCCCTTCCCAAAACATCAAGTGGCAAAGTTCAGCGCAGTGCGTGCAAGCAGGAACTGTTACACAATCAGTTAAAAATCGTTGCCCAGTGGGATATATCACAATTTAAACAGGATAACAGTCCGCGCCAGATCGTTAATAAAGACCTTGAGCAATGGATGATACAGTGGTTCGCTGATTACTTGAACATGGAGTCACAGACCATCAATCCTCAAGTTAATTTTGCTTACTATAATGTGAACTCAATTGTTGCCTCCCAATTTTGTGTGGCACTGGAACAACATATCAATCAATCGGTAAACCCTGCTTTGCTTTGGGAGTATTCAACCATCGAACTATTAGCAGAACACTTAACAACCGCGAATAAACATGTAGAAACTGTGTCACAGTCACAGGCAGCTTTTGAGATGGAACCAATAGCACTCATTGGAATGAGTTGTCGCTTCCCTGGCAAAGTGAATAGCCCAGAAGAGTTTTGGGATTTATTATGTCAGGAGAAACAAGGAATAATTCCCGTTCCTGAAGACCGGTGGGACATCGAAGATTATTATGATCCGGATGTAAGTCATCTAGGAACGATAAACAGCCGCAAAGGCGGCTTTATCGAGAATATTGATCAATTCGATGCGTCATTTTTTGGCATCAATACTAAAGAAGCCGAGGCGATGGACCCGCAGCATCGTCTTTTACTCGAATTAACCTGGGAGGCACTCGAAAGAGCCAATATTGTTCCTGCAGATTTGTTTAATTCCAACACAGGAATTTTTATTGGGATTTCATCCAATGATTACAGCCATTTGGATGAGTCTTCTCCTAAAAGCATAAGCAGCTATTACGGAATTGGCAATGCACACAGTGCTGCAGCTGGCAGGCTTTCTTATTATTTAGGCACGAAAGGACCCACATTGGCTGTAGACACAGCCTGCTCCTCTTCATTAGTTGCAACATTTAATGCCTGCCAAAGCCTGCAAGAGGGATTATGTGATCTGGCTATTGTAGGTGGGGTTAATGCACTTCTTGATCCTAAGGTGAGCATCACCTTTTCCCAAGCGGGCATGCTTTCGCCTTCCGATAAATGCAGTGTATTTGATGCTAATGCAGATGGATATGTCCGCAGTGAAGGCTGTGGAGTCATTATATTAAAACGCCAAGCAGATGCAGAACGTGATGGCGACCAAATAATCGCAACCATTAGTGGCGGTTATATAAACAGTGACGGACATAGCAATGGATTAACTGCCCCCAACCCTGAGGCGCAAAGCGAATTAATTAAAAAAGCACTACTATCCGCAAAACTTACGCCAGATGAGATAGGCTACATTGAAGCCCATGGTACAGGAACACGGTTAGGCGATCCGATAGAATTTCGGGCTTTACAGCATGTTTTTGCATCGAAAGAACGAACTCATCCATTATACGTGGGCGCCGTAAAAAGCAATCTAGGCCATCTTGAGGCTGCAGCAGGTATCGCAGGATTAATTAAAACGGCATTAATCCTTTACCACCAGCACATTCCTGCAAACGTCAATTTTCAAAATATCAATCCTCTCATCGACTTACCCAGTATCCCGGCCCAAATACCAACCCAGCTGGTTACATGGGAATCAACGCCACACAATCAATATGCAGGAGTGAGTTCATTTGGTTTCACCGGCACAAACGCTCATTTGATCTTGGGAAGAAAACCTGATCAGGAACAACCCAGTCCAGTCTCAGCACCAATTCGCCCGCTAAACATATTAACTCTTTCTGCACCAAATAAGGACGCCTTAATGATGCAGAAAGACAAATTACTGCACTTTTTAAAAAATCATCCTGAACTCGATGTTGCCAGAATTTGTCAGACATATAATGTGCATCGTAGTCATTTAAATTATCGCCTTGCCGTTGCTTGCGATAGCAGCGAGACTTTAATTGACACACTCAGTCGCTCCAAAGGTATGGATAGCACAGAAAATCCTGTAGGTGAGTTGGTTTTTCTGTTCAGCGGGGAGGATTCCCCTAATCCTCAAGCAGGTTGGTCCCTTTATAACACTCATCCCGTTTTTAAAGCCCATATTGATAGGTGTTGCACATTGATTGAACCCTACATCCCCTCCCTTTTTGATATTTTATTTCAACGGAATATGAATGACTTGTCATCAGAGACAAACTATGCAGAAGCTGCCCTATTTACACTTGAATATTCACTGGCTCAATTATGGATTAGTTGGGGAGTGAAACCTGCCGCGGTAATGGGTTATGGTCTGGGCGAATATGTTGCTGCAACCATTGCGGAGAGCATTAGCCTCAAAGATGGGCTTAGGCTAATAGCTCATCGTTGTAAATTAATGCACTCAAGCAAAAAAGAGGCATTATTCGAAGAATTCAGGCAAATGACTAAAGAGATAACCTACCATCCACCTAAAATAGCACTAATTTCTAACAGCACCGGACAGCCATTATCCTCCATTGACGCTAGTTATTGGACACATCATCTCGTTGAACCCATCGATACGACACCATTTAAAACTTTAAACACTCAATATCATTCTTTTATGGAGATAGGTCCTCAAACTGTATTATTAAATAAAGCTGAATTATCTCCTACTGAAAATAAATCTTTGTGGTTTATTTCGGTGGAAACAGATGTCCCAGAATGGGAAACTATAACCAACACTTTAATTAAATTATATCTCCATGGACAAAAGATCGACTGGGATGCTTTTAATAAGCCCTTTGGAATAAAAGCCTACCAAAATAAACTACCGGTGTATTCATTTCAAAATGCTCATTTCTGGCAGCAAAATTTAAAAGAAAAATCACATAAAGCATTAAGTAGTTTTCTCGATCACTCTTTATATTCACAGGAATGGGAAAAAATTTCTTTGATTCCAGTTAAAAAAGAAAACTCACTTTCAGGGTGCTGGTGGGTATTTATAAATGATGATGAAGACAGTCTCACCTTTGCCACCCAATTTGGTTTACATTGCGAGAAGCCAATTTTTATCCATCCAGCGAAAGAGTATCAGATCGATGCAACAACAGTATATATAAACCCAGCCAAGCTCGAATCTGATTTAAAACCAGGTGATGAGTTACCGTTGCCAACAGGGATCATTTTCGCCTGGAATATTAATCCTGGTCTCTCTTCAACCTCCTTGGAATCCATACTGGCTATGCAACAAAGTTGTATCGGATTAACTAGTCTCATTAAAGCATTAAGTCATAATAAAATTAATCCTTTATTGTGGATAGTCACCCAAGGGGCTGTGGCGCCCACCACAGATAAATCAGTCAATCCCTTTGCCTCTGCCCTATTAGGACTCACTAAGGTCCTAGCAATTGATTTACCGACCCTTAAAGCCCATCATTTGGATATTGGCTCAAGCACTTATGAATTCGCAGCCGATTTACTGGTAGACTGTATTTCCTCATCCATCGATGAACCGATGCTGGCCTTGCATGGAGGAAGCCTATACGCACCTTACTTAACTCCTTTTAAAAGTACATATCCCAAAAGTATCGCGAGCTTCACCGAAGGAACATACATCATTACTGGTGGAATGGGAGGAATAGGCAAGGCTTTGTGTCAAAGACTGATCGCCCAAGGAGAACAAAATCTAGTTATATTAGGTCGCCGACCTTTTAATGATGCCATCAAAAATGAAATAAACAATCTGACAGTAAAAGGCACAGTCATTCAATACATGCAAACCGATCTGGCTGATTTCGATCAATTGAAAGCCGTTTTTGAACAGATAATAAAGACCTCGCCCTCTGTGAAAGGTATCTTTCATACAGCAGGTATATTAAGTGACGCACATATTTTAAACATAACACCCCAGCATTTCCTGGACGTATTTCAAGCTAAAATTAATGGAAGTTTGAATCTCCATTTATTAAGCATTGAATTAAAATTAAATTTAAAGTACTTCGTTTTATTTTCATCTATAAGCAGTTTATTTGGCACGCCGGGGCAGGCTAATTATGCAGCGGCGAATGCGTTCATGGATGGTTTGGCTCACCTGAGAAAAGGTATGGGTTTAAATGCCTTATCAATAAATTTCGGCCCTTGGCATGAGGTGGGCATGACTCAAGGGTTAGATAAAATATGGCAACACACAGGTATTGAGGATATACCTTTAAATAAAGGGATAAATGCATTAATCAGCCTCCTTGATATTCCTGAAGCACAAATCTGTATCATGCCTTTTAAATCGACTCCTGAACATTGGGAGAAGTGGCCAAAAAACTACCAAAAAATGTGGCGTAAATTGATGACTATAGATGAACGCAACGAGGTTAAGGCACCAAAGGAACACTTACAAAGCAGTCGCTTTAATGATATAACCACCGCAACATTAGAACAAAAAAGAGCTTACTGCCAAGACGTACTGTACCTCGCAATCCAAAATCTTCTTGGGACAGATACTTCGGTTGAACTCTCTCCGGAACTTACTTTAATTGAGCTAGGGCTTGATTCATTAGCTAGTGTAGAGTTACTGCATGAAATCAAGAAAAAATTTCCGGCCCATATTACTTTATCTATAAACTCACTGCTGTTTGAAAAAAATACCCTGCATACATTAGTGAATAATCTGGCCGACCAACTCCATCAAGATGCACCAAAAATAACCCCCTCCCAACCTGTAGCGCAACAGCTGGATCCCAACCTGACCAGTCCACTGTCTTTTCAGCAAATCCGCATTTGGAATTATACTCAATTGCAACCCGATAACCCTGCTTATCTGATTAACAACGCCTACCAGATAGACACTGCCGTGGATGAAAAAAAATTAGAATCATGCATACAGCGGGTTATGAAACGACATTCCGTATTACGCTCCAGCTTTCATGCCTATCTGGGTGCTGCGATTCAGTTGTGTAATCAGGACTTAGAATTTAAATTGAAAGTTATTGACCTGTCCCATTATTCCCTAAAGCAACAAAAAATTGAATTAAACAAAGAATTAACCCGAATACCTACGGATTTATTTAACCTTGCTAAAGCACCACTGCTCGCCAGCTCACTGATTAAGCTTGCAGAAAATAAATACATTTGGACCGTAACGATTCATCATATAATCACTGACGGAAACAGTACATTGACTCTTATGAAAGAGATAATTCATCTTTACGAATCTCATAATGCTGACTTACCCGCCCCCGTGCCGTATCAATCATTTATTCATTGGCAATTACACCATCTGACCACCGAGTCGTTTAGCTCCCATTTGGACTTTTGGCGCAAGCACTTAAGCTCAATAACCAAACCTCATTTGATTACGGATTCTGTTTCAGAAAAAAATCTCTTTTTGGGGGCTTTAAAATACGACATGACTTTTACCGATGATTTAAACATGCTATTAGCGATGTGTAAAAAATACAACGTTACTCTACCTGGCTTATTATTGGGAATAAGCGCCCTAGTGCTCTCATCCGTATCTTTAACCCCAGCTAGTTACATTATGGTTTTTTCAATAGGAAATATTACCGAGTTTAAAAATACTATCGGGCCAATTGCTAATGAAACTCCATTGTTTATACCTTATGATAATTCTGCTCCCTTTATACAATGGATTAGGGCATTACAAGAAAATTTAAATCAAACCCTGGACCATCAGGAAGTACAGCCAGAGCAAATAGCCTCTCTGGGATTGGCAATACCTGATGTATCCTTTGATTTTCAAACCATCAAATCGAATAAAAATAATGGTCCTTTATCGCTACAACCAGTCCCGATTACACCATTAACTCCACATTTGCCTCTTTGGGGCACTGATCCTCGGAAAGTCTCATTTAAATTCATGCATAAAGATTCTTTTTTAAGCGGTAGTATTAAATACCGTGCTGATTTGTTCCACGAAACCACCATAAAAAAATTAGGCGAACATCTGTTAAAAATTCTTCGCCAAATCGAAGATGATCCACAGGTGATAATATCTCAATTAATACATCACCCTTCTGGGGAAATTAAGTGATGGCTTATAACAATACTGTAATTCCTCGGATTATATTCAAAGAATATGATATCAGGGGACTTGTAGGCACAGAACTTAATGAACCAGTTTATTATTTATTGGGTTTAACTATTGGTATTGAACTTCTGAAACAACACAGTGAATACACTATTATTATAGGTCGTGACAGTCGCCTCAGCAGTTATCCCTATAGCAAAGCCCTCAGCCAAGGGCTTATCGATGCAGGTGTCGGAGTAATCAACACAGGCGCATTACCAACTCCTTTAGTCCATTTTGCGATGCATCAAAATAAAATTGATTCGAGTTTAATGATTACGGCAAGTCATAATCCAGCTCAGTATAATGGGCTTAAAATTAATTTAAACGGACAGATATGCTCCGGTAAAGCCTTACAAGATTTATTTGCAAAAGCAAAAAATCTGAATTTTAAAACTCCCGCAAAACCCGGAATTTATAAAGAGGTAGCAGAGGAAGAGACGATTAGGAACTACATTGCTGCGGTAAAAAATAAAGTCCAAATAAACTCCAAATTGAAAGTGGTAGTTGATTGCGGGAATGCTATTGGAGGAGTTGTAGTACCACCGCTATTACGTTGCTTGGGATGTGACGTAGTTCCCCTGTTTTGTGATGTTTTAAGCTCTTTTCCCAATCACCATCCTGATCCAGCTATTGAAGAAAATATGAAGGCACTCACAAAAGCCGTAGTGACTCATCGTGCCGACATTGGTTTGGCTTTCGATGGAGATGGAGACAGACTGGGTGTGGTTAATAAGTATGGCAAGATAATTAAGTCGGACAAACAATTAATTGTTTTTGTTCAGGCTCTGCTTCAAAATAATCCCGAGCAGGCCGTGGTCTATGATATTAAATGCTCCAATCAAATAGAGCAGTATATTAAAATGCATCATGGAATTGCGGTCATGACTAAAACCGGGGCTTCAAATATCATGGCGCAAATGGACAAGCATCAGGCCATACTAGGCGGAGAATTCAGTGGTCATTTTTATTTTAAAGAATGGTTTTATGACGATGGAATATTTGCGGCAGCCAAAACCTTGGAATTACTATGCAAAAACCCATCGATGTATGAGGAAATTCCAGACGGTTTTAGTACTCCCGAATTAAAAATTAATATTACTGATGAAGAAAAAGAAGGGGTCATGCGGCAAATCCTGCAAAAAGCGCCGTTTGATTCGTCTCAAATGATTACTATTGATGGGTTGCGAGTAAATTTTCCATTTGGATGGGGACTTCTTAGAGTATCGAATACCACACCCAATTTAACCGCACGATTTGAGGCAGATAATGACGCGCATTTATCATACATAAAAAAAATATTTCGTGAATTAATCCTGCAAGTAAATCCTGATCTGAAGGTCCCTTTCTAAACTTAATGATAATTCTGTTTTACTGCATCAGGAGTACTAAAAAATACAATTAAATAAATAATCGTATACACAATAAAATAGCCCGATACAGTCCATACTAAAGCAACAATATTCGAGGAAAAATATAAATTGATTAGATAAAAAATAATGAGTAAAAACGCACTAAATAATGCTCTGATAGCATAAAATCCCGCAAGAATTTTGGGACTAAAATGTTCTTGACTGATTTTTTGTGCCACGCCGTATAACCAATATGAAAAAACACCACCCATAAAAGAAGCGCCCAAACAAAGAAATGAATTTTCAGTAAAGAATAAAAATAAAAAAATACATACTAATGTGCCATAAAAGCAATGTAATAATGTAGTGCAATTGCTTTTTAACAAACCAATCCGTGATAATGAAAGTGAACCTGCCAGCGCACCGACACCACCTAAGGAGATCATGAGCCCTACAAAAAACTGACTATGACTTGCCTTGACCAGTGGAAGGGCAAGCAATCCTGCAAAATTCATCCAAATAGTTGTTAATGAAAAGGATAATAAAATTTGCAATACCAATAAAAAGGTGCTCTGGGATTCAAGATAAATAAAATCATTAAATTTTATTTTTACTGTGCTGATTATTTTAGTCGAACTCTTAATACCATTAATCGCCAACATAAATAAAATACCTAAAATCATAGTACATACAAAAACCGATCCGATTTCTGTTTTGGACAGCATCCCGGCAACCAGTGGCGGTACTATGTAAGTTGAGGAATTGCTGACAAGGCCAAGAGAGATACCATGAACTCTATCCTTTTTAGGGAGCATAGTGCGAATGGATTTATCA
>JAUXYG010000071.1 GCA_030694525.1 Legionella sp.
GATTGGTGTCAAATTACGACAACCAAAAACTGATGAGGTGCATCAGTTTTCATTATTTTAGGATTATTTTAAATTCATGAATACCAAGGGTATTGCATTAAGAAATTGATGCAGCACGAAAGACGAGTGCTCTTACAGAACTGCATTATTCATTTTATTTTATTTTATTTTGGCGCATTAGCAATAGTTGGCTTAGCTAAATACTCTTCAAAAATTTCTGAATATGCTTTTGCTTTTAAATAGATTTTATATAAATGCTCTGATGCCAGAGCATGAGCTAATGGGTGAAAATGTTCTTGGGAAATATGTTTCTCCATTGAGGTTATATTATTTAAAATATTATCAACAAAATTTTTGGAGTCATGAATATCTAATAAATGATTTTCTTTTTGTGGCAATGACGGAAATATAATCTTAGGGATGGATTCCTCTCCGTATTTTAAAAAATATTCAATCCCTTTTTTGCTTTGGCTTAACCTAACCGCTAATAAAGAATAAGTTAACAGGTCACAGGTAATTTCACTATACATACGTAAAGACTCTTTATATAGTGGTGATTCATTATTCAGTCGATAAGCATTAAAGAAATCAAAAAATGCAGAAAGAGCATCCCTATAATTCCGTATATTATCGTTTGTTACATCGGCCTGAAGTTCTACTGCACTGTCTAAAACAGTAAAAACCAGATGAATTAATTTTTCATATTTTATTTTGCTGCTTTTCTTTATCAGATCAAGCGTCGCGCAACTTAGCTTTAAACTGAAGTAATGACCTACTTTTTCCACGTCGTTAAGCTTAAAAGATACATGTTTTTGAACAGATATTTCTCCCTCATTGATAATTAAATGTCTTATAAAACTCTTGCACTTATGACGAGATACCTCTCTTCCATTTGCAAAATATGTCTCTTTTTTTTCATGTTTATGCTTGATGGTTCTGTCGAATAAAGTATGCATTGTATTTCCTTATGTCAATGAATCAATCTAACCTGCATTTGTGGTTATGATGGGTTTAAGTCCTTTGTTTTCAGACCATTTATTATGAAATATTTTAGGAAAATTTATAAGCAAATAGGGAGAATTATTATAAAATAAAAAACTGAAATGATTTATCAGCGTCATCCTCAATTTAAGTATCATCATTTGTGACTACGGGTATCATTTTAAACGCTAATAAAGATAATAAACCTAAAACGAATAAAGTGATTCCTAGCGACATTACGGTGTGATGAAAAAATACTGCGATAATTCCGCTCACAACAGCACCGCTCAGATCGATCAAACTTGCATATAACGCACCTACCGTTCCAGCAATTGCGGGAAAAGGCTCGAATGCTCCAGCAAAAGTATTAATAAATGTGAAACCAGCGCCCACGGTAAATAAACAGACTGGAATCATAATAGATAAAATGCTCTGGATTCCTGATAAGCTGAGGCAGATCAGGAGCAGTCCGCTGAAAATCATTAACAGTACCCCTG
>JAUXYG010000091.1 GCA_030694525.1 Legionella sp.
TTACGTGCGCAGGAGGCTCTTCTAGTGTTTTTAGCAAGGCATTAAAGCTATGTTGAGAAAGCATGTGTACTTCGTCAATCAGATATATTTTAAAGCGGCCATTTGTAGGAGCATATTGCACGTTATCAAGTAAGTCACGGGTATCTTCAACACGGGTTTTAGAGGCGCCGTCAATTTCAATAAGATCGATAAATCGTCCTTGCTCAATGGCGAGACAAGCGTCACATTCCAGGCAGGGATTCGAATTGATACCTGAATCACAATTTAAAGCTTTAGCTAAAATACGAGCCACACTGGTTTTACCCACTCCTCGAGTTCCAGTAAAAAGGTAAGCGTGATGCAGTCGTTGTTGATTAAGTGCATTAATCAAAGCTTTATTTATATGTTCCTGGCCAACCAGTTGGGAAAATGTGCGTGGTCGCCATTTACGGGCAAGTGCCAGATAGCTCATACATAGATTCACAATTAGGGTGGCGGCTCTAAGAGCCGCACCTCGGCGCTCGAATCAATCGTTACCGCTGCTCCCTTCCGGGCCTGACGGGGTTCACAATCTATCGCCGCGAGGGGACCAATAGAGCCACCATAGTTGAATAGCGAAGAGTACCAAAAAAAAGATAAAATCACCAGCACTGACTTAAATTTTATAGTTAAAATTATTAAGTACAGTTAGGTTGGCGATATTGTACCATTATATGTGATCGTTTTATAAAGAGTTTTAAGAGAGAATAGATTGACATCCACTATCATCAAAGCCAAGGCTGCTAAAATAACTTTTAAATAAAAATAATGAGGAAATGAAACAAAAGATGACACTTTGAAAAAATCTATAATTCATAGAGTTAGATTATAAATATACATTAATAGCAAAGATTAGGTTAAAAGAAAATGCAAAAATTTTCCTAATTGACTAGATTTTGTTCAAAAAGCGAACTATAATAAAAATTCTGAAAATAAATGCAAAAAGTATTTGACACGGGGAACGAAATCCGTAGAATACGCAGCACGCCTTCGGGGCGAGTTCATTAAGAAATTGAGAAGACAAACTGTGTGGGCGCTTTGAAGAAATTTGAGTGCTTAGAAAGATGAAG